>JAZTZF010000206.1:0-4220 GCA_045637325.1 Eubacteriales bacterium
ACCGCAAATCCCCCCAAGTTCTGTCCCGAATGCGGCGAAAAACTGTAATTTAGAAAAATCGTTTTGTCAAGGAGGGGTTTTATGTCGGAACTAAAAGATTATAAATGTCCCTGTTGCGGCGGCGCGATCGGGTTTGACAGCGATATTCAAAAAATGAAATGTCCCTACTGCGACACCGAGTTCGAGATGGAAACACTCAAATCCTACGACGACGACCTGAGCGGCGACGGATCGGAGGAGCTGAACTGGGAAACAACGGCAGGAAGCGAGTGGCAAGAGGGCGAGTCTGACGGAGTCCGCGTTTACGTTTGCGATTCCTGCGGCGGAGAGATAATCGGTGACGAAACACTCGCCGCGACCAAATGCCCCTATTGCGATAACGCAGTGGTTATGAAAGGTCAGCTTTCGGGCGTACTCAAGCCTGATTTTGTCATTCCGTTTAAGCTCGACAAAAAGGCGGCAAAGGAAGGACTTATAAAGCACCTTTCGGGCAAAAGACTTCTTCCCAAGGTGTTTAAGGACCAAAACCATATAGACGAAATAAAAGGAATCTACGTTCCGTTTTGGCTGTTCGATGCCGATGCAGATGCCGATGCGCGTTACCGTGCAACCCGTGTAAGAAGCTGGTCCGACAGCAATTATATCTATACCGAAACAGGTTATTATTCGATAACCCGCAAGGGGAATATGGGTTTTGCTCGTATCCCCGTAGACGGGTCCGAGAAAATGGCGGACGACCTTATGGAATCGATAGAGCCGTGTGATTTTTCGGATGCGGTTGATTTTCAGACCGCCTATCTGGCAGGCTATCTGGCAGACAAATACGACGTCGGCGCAGAGGAAAGCGTATCCCGCGCGAACGACCGTGTGCGCCAAACCACCGAGCAGGCGTTTGCCGCTACGGTGCAGGGGTATACCACCGTTTCGCCCGAGTCGGTAAACGTCCGCCTTTCCAACGGCAGTGCGAAGTATGCGCTCTATCCCGTGTGGTTACTCAATACCACCTACGAGGGCGAGAAATATACCTTCGCAATGAACGGACAGACGGGCAAATTCGTGGGCAATCTTCCGCTTGACAAAAAGGCATACAGACGCTGGCTTTTCGGGCTGACGGCGGCAATCGGCGCGGTTGGCTTTGCGCTAAGCTACCTGCTGTGGCTGATGTAAGGGGGATGGTATCATGAAAAGATTATTGATTTTCCTTCTTGCAATCGTTATGCTTAGCTTTTGCGCGCTGTCGGCTTCGGCAAATACGCGCAATTCACGCCTTGCAGACGATGCCGATCTTCTGACCGAAAGCGAAGAAGCGGAAGTGCTCTCTATGCTTGACCAAGTAAGCGAGGAACGCGATTACGATGCGGTAATAGTAACCACCCAAACGCTCGGAAACCAAAAAATAGAGCAATTTGCAAAAAATTACTTCGAGTCGGGCGATTACGGCATGGGCGAGAATAGCTCGGGCGTTATACTCGTAGTTTTGTTCGACAAGAAAAACGACGATGGTACCTATTACATAGAATTTTTCGGTGACGCAAGACTTCCCGAGGGGGACGCGATGTCGGATTATTTTATTGACGATCTGGCAAACAGGGATTTTTATTCGGCGTTCGTTTCGTTTGCTCAAGCGGTAAACGACGAGCTTAAATTCCCGTTGGGGACAAATCTGCTCATCAGTATAGTTGTCGGCTTGATAGTGGCGTTTGTGGTCACCTCGGCTATGAAAGCGAAGCTCAAAAGCGTTCAATTCCAAAATAACGCGCGCGATTACATACGCGAGGGCAGCTTTAACCTCGAGCACAGCCGCGATCTGTATCTCTACTCAACCGTTACACGCGTTGCCCGTCCCAAAAACAACGGTTCAAGCGGCTCACGCGGCGGTTCGGGCGGCTCGCGCGGTGGCGGCGGTCGTTTTTAGGACCCGCGGTAAAGGTTTTGTTTGTGTCGGACCCCCACCGCGAGGATGTAAGTTTTGTTTATTTTCCATTAAATAATAATAAAACAGCCTGTTCGTGCAGAACAGGCTGTTTTGTGTATGAGTGAATCAGAAATTCAAATCGGTTTTATTATGCTTTCTTCTTTTTGGTTGCAACAATGACTGCGGCAACAGCGGCAATCACAACAACGCCGGCGATGATCCATACATAAACGGGAATACCGTCATCTTCGCCGCCGTCGGAAACGCCGGAAGCGTCGGAGGATTCTCCCTCGGAAGAAGCCGAACTCGATTCGGTGTCGTTCTTCTTGCCGGATTCTTCGGAAGTCGCGTCGGAATCGTCATCGCTTGCATCGGGGGGAGCAGATTCGGATGTTTCTTCATCGGAGGATTCGGGGGGTTCGGGCAGCTCGTTTCTTGTAAATGTTGCTGCGCTGTCCTTGTAGGTTACGGTGTAGGTGCAGTTGTTAAGCTTGGCGGTTTCGTTAAACACATCGGTGGTTGCCGCAAAATGCTCAAGCAACTCGTTATAAAAATCATAAGCGTCTCGGTTCAAGGTGTTTTCGGAGTTGTAGTAGAAGGTTATAACATGGCCGCCGGCAGGTGCGGTAACCTCGTGCTGAGGGAACTCGTTGGCTCTGGGGTCGGATGATTTGAAAAGGTTGTTGCCGGCTTCGAGCACGATGCCGTCCTTGTCACAGACGAGAATAAACATATAGCGCAGGTTAAACTCCTCCGAAGTAACAACACGGTCGGCATCGCCTGCAGGGTATACATAAAGCTGACCGTTAATGTCGGTTCCTTCTTCTTTTGCGACGCCCTCATAATCGGTGATGGCAAGGTCGAAACTTTCGCCTTCGGCGGAAGCACAGATCAAAAATGCGCTGACAGAGAGAAGGGAAGCCAAAAGTACTAAGAGAATGCGTTTCATGTGATTTTCTCCTTTTGAATAATTATTGTAGATTTGCCTGCCTTCATGTTGGCATACATTATTATAACAAAAAAACCAAGACTATGCAAGTGCGATTTCTTTTTGTTCTAATGCTCGCTTTGGGTAAACGACATCTCACATCATCGCCAAACGGCGTTTTATACATCAAACAATGCATAAAATGCGCTTTTATGCATAAAATTCAGAAAATATGCAAAATTTACAACGAAAAATCAAAAAAATTGAATAAATTATCATTTTTGCTATTGACAAACCCGATTTTCGGTATTATAATAGCCGCAAAGTAAAACAAACAACACACAGAGGGTGCAGAAAATGAACAAAGATAACATCAAAAAAGTAGTGCTTGCCTATTCGGGCGGCCTTGATACTTCTATAATAATTCCTTGGTTGAAGGAAAACTACAACAATCCCGAGATCATCGCCGTGGCAGGTAACGTCGGTCAGGCTGACGAGCTCGAGGGATTGGAGGCAAAAGCTATCGCAACCGGCGCAAGCAAGCTCATCGTTGCAGACCTTGTTGACGAGATGGTGGACGAGATCATCATCCCCGCGCTCAAGATGGACGCCAAGTACGAATCCTATCTGCTCGGTACGGCATTCGCCCGTCCCGTTATCGGCAAAAAGCTTGCAGAGATCGCATTGGCAGAGGGCGCAGACGCAATCTGTCACGGCGCTACCGGCAAGGGTAACGATCAGGTTCGTTTCGAGCTCGCTATCAAGCGTTTCGCTCCCGAAATGAAGATAATCGCGCCTTGGCGCGAATGGGATATCAAATCCCGTGACGAAGAGATCGATTATGCAGAGGCACATAACGTTCCTCTCAAAATAAGCCGCGAGACCAACTATTCCAAGGATAAGAACCTTTGGCACCTTAGTCACGAGGGCTTGGATCTCGAAGATCCTGCAAACGAGCCGCTTTACGATAAGCCCGGCTTCCTCGAAATGGGCGTTTCTCCGCTCATGGCTCCCGACGAACCTACGTATATCTCTATAGATTTCGAGGCAGGCGCACCCGTTGCATTCAACGGCGAGAAGATGAAAGCGTCGCAGATCATCGCAGAGCTTAACAAGGTCGGCGGAGCAAACGGTATCGGTATTATCGATATCGTAGAAAACCGTCTTGTCGGCATGAAGGACCGCGGCGTGTACGAAACCCCCGGCGGAACCATCCTTTATTTCGCGCATGAAATGCTCGAGATGCTCACCGTTGACAAGGATACTCTCCACGTTAAGCAGAAATTGGCTGTTGACTATGCCGATCTTATCTACAACGGCAAGTGGTACTCCCCCTTGCAGGAGGCTCTTACCGCATTCGCCAACGAGAGCAACAAG
>JAZTZF010000207.1:0-6409 GCA_045637325.1 Eubacteriales bacterium
ATGGACGACAAACCTTCTCCGCGAAGTAAAGATAAAAAACACAGCAAGAAAAAAAGCAATATGTCATGGATAGTTATCGCCTTTTCGCTTAGTTTCGTTATTACGGCGATTCTTTCCGCCGCGAGTGACAAGGTGATACACGTTTTGCCGTTGGCGGTTGCGGTCGGTGTTCTTTTGTTCATCATTGCGCTCGGTATTGTTTTTGATATAATCGGGTTGGCGGTCGCCACTGCCGATATTGCGCCTTTTAACTCTATGGCGGCGCGCAGGCTCAAAACAGGTCAAAAGGGCGTTTGGCTGATAAACAACGCCGAAAAGGTCAGCTCGTTTTGCAACGATATCGTAGGCGATATTGCAGGCGTTGTCAGCGGTGCTACGGGTGCAGGTATTGCACTGAAGCTTTTTTCGGAAATGGATGCCGACGTTGCATTTTTGCTTACCCTTGCACTCACCTCGCTTGTTTCGGCTTTTACCGTCGGCGGAAAAGCAATGGGAAAGTCGTTTGCAATAAAACACAATACAAATATAGTAACTTTTGTCGCAAAGGTACTTTGCGGCTTTCGCAAGTGATTTGCAAATAAAATAACAGACGGAGGATAAATCCGTATATTTCGTCGCGCCGGATTAACCCCGACGCGATATTCGGATAAAAAGATATGATCCTCGAAAAAATCAACTCTCCGAAGGATATAAAGCTTCTTAATGAAGCCGAACTTAACACCCTCTCGGCAGAGATAAGAAACGAACTTATAACCACCGTTTCCAAAAACGGCGGACATCTGGCGGCAAACCTATGCGTTGTCGAGCTTACGCTCGCGATCCACAGGGTATTCGATTCGCCCAAGGACAAGATAATATTCGACGTCGGACATCAAAGCTACGTTCACAAACTGCTAACGGGCAGACGCGAGGATTTTTCGGGATTGCGAAAGATAAACGGTATTTCGGGATTCCCCAAGCGCAGCGAGAGCGAGCACGATGCGTTCGGCGCAGGACACAGCTCCACAAGTATTTCAGCCGCGGCAGGCATTGCAGCGGCTAATCTGCTTTTGGGAAACGATGCATATACCATTGCCGTTGTCGGTGACGGCGCGTTTACCGGAGGAATGATATACGAGGCGCTTAATAACTGCGCCGACAAGAAACGGCTTATTATCATTCTTAACGACAACGACATGAGCATTTCTCCGAACGTGGGAGGAATGAGTAAATATTTCTCGAAAGTCCGCTCGAGCGCAAAGTATTTCCGTATAAAAAACGGTACCAAGCGCTTTTTTGAGCACATCCCTCTTATCGGCGGCGGACTGGTAAAGGTTTCGCGCAGTTTGAAAAACAGTGTCAAGCGCGTCGCCATGAGCCAGAACTTTTTCGAGCAATTCGGGCTTAATTATTACGGACCCGTAAACGGAAACGATACTATCCATCTTGAGCGTCTGCTGACCGAAGCGAAGGACGACGGCAAGTGCAGTGTGGTTCACGTATGCACCACCAAGGGCAAAGGATATGCGCCTGCAGAGGAACGCCCCGATATTTTCCACGGAGTTTCGGGGTTTGATATTGCTACGGGTAAAATCAAATCGAGCGATAAAGAATCGTTTTCGGAACGGTTCGGGAAAATAATCTGCGAGCGTGCCGAAGAGAACGAAAACATCGTTGCAATAACAGCGGCGATGCCCGACGGCACTGGACTTGCTGATTTCGCAACACGCTTCCCCAACAGATTTTTTGACGTCGGCATTGCCGAGGAACACGCAATGACTTTTGCGTGCGGACTTGCCACCGAGGGTATTATTCCTGTTTTTGCGGTTTATTCTACATTTATGCAGAGAGCGTTTGACCAGTTGTTGCACGATGCGGCACTGCAGAATCTGCATATTATAATAATGCTCGACCGCGCAGGGTTGGTTGCCAACGACGGCGCGACACATCACGGTATTTTCGACAGCGCTTTCGTTGCCGAAATACCCAACGTTACATTCTATGCTCCGAACGATTTCGAAACGCTCGAGGATTGCTTTGATAAGGCGTTAAAAGCCAACGGACCTGTGGTCATACGCTATCCCAAGGGTATCGAATCGGATACAAACGGATTTATTAAATGCGACGGATTTGAATACAAGGATTACGGCTCTGATCCCAAACACGCCGTAATTACATACGGACGGCTTACGGATAACGCGCAGAGCGCCGCAGAGGATTGCTTGGCGGCAGGAGTGCCTGTCAGAGTTATCAGTATGCTTCGTCTCTCTCCCCTGCCTCAAAACGAGATCATGGAGATTCTCGACGGTATAAACAACATCGTATTTGCCGAAGAAGGCATTAAAAACGGCGGTGTTGGACAGCGGCTGTGTTCGGCAATGACCGAAAGCGGTGTTATTGCAAACAAAAAAATCGTTATAAAAGCAATCGACAACATCTTCCCGCAACACGGAAGCAACGGTGAACTGCTAAAACAGCTCGGGCTTTCGGCTGACGATATAGCAAAGGCGGTTATCGGCAGTGAGGCTTGATGTATATCTAACCCAAAACGGCTATTTTCAGAGCCGAAGCAAAGCGCAAACCGCTATCGCGGCAGGAACGGTTTTGGTAAACGGCAAGCCTGTTTTGAAACACTCGTTCGAAACGGAGGGTAACGAAAAGATAGAGGTTATCTCGTTCGAGCGTTTTGTTTCACGCGCGGGCGAAAAGCTGTCGCACGCTTTATCGGAATTCGGGATTGAGGTTAATGGCTTGACAGCGCTTGATATAGGCGCTTCGACGGGCGGTTTTACCGATTGCCTGCTGCAAAACGGTGCGGAGCACGTTTTCGCGCTCGACGTAGGAAGTGCACAGCTTGCAGAAAAACTGCGTCGTGATGCGCGCGTGACGGTTATCGAGAATTTTAATGCAAGATATGCCGAAAAGAGCCATTTCGAACGCGAAATAGACATTATCGTTATGGACGTTTCGTTTATTTCGCAAACCCTCATCTACCCTGCCTGCGCAGATATTCTGAGCGAGGGCAAAATGATGATTACCCTTGTAAAGCCTCAATTTGAGGCAGGAAAAGCGAATATCGGCAAGGGCGGAATCGTGCACGACAAAGACGGTAAAATATTGGAAGAAATTTGCAAGAAACTTGACTGTTCGGCATCCATGTACGGATTCGAACGTATAGGATTTACAAAGTCGCCCATAACAGGCGGTGACGGAAACACCGAATATCTTGCGCTGTTCAGACGAACAGAAACACCCACACAGAAAGAGTGATAATACATGACGGTTGATAGAGTTCTCCTTTTCCCCAGTCCAAAGGGAAACGTAGGCGACAACGAAATAGAACCGATAGAAAAGCGTCTGGATGCGCTCGGGATAATGCACGAGCGTTACCGCGACGGTATTGATCAGGATTTTGATGCCATAATAGCGCTCGGCGGCGACGGTACCATGCTTAATGCATCGCGTCTTGCGTTCCGCAAAGGAACACCTATAATGTGCATCAACTTCGGCACTTTAGGCTACATGAGCGGTCTTGAAAACGGCGAACTGGATATGCTTTCGGCACTCAAAAGCGGTTTTGATACCGAAAAACGCATGCTTTTGGATATAAAGGTTATCAGAAACGGCGCGGTCATTGCAGAATCGACCGCTCTAAACGAGGCTGTAATATCCAGACAAACAGACGGTGAAATAGCTAAAATCGAGCTTATATGCGACGGAGCAACCGTTTGTGACTACCGCGCCGACGGTGTGATTTTTGCCACGCCGACAGGCTCGAGTGCATACGCAATGAGCGCAGGCGGACCTATAATCGATACGAAACTGGATGCATTTTGCGTTTGCCCGATATGCCCCCATGCTATCGGCGCGAGAGCCATGGTATTTTCGCCCAATTCTCTGTTGGAGGCGCGCAACAATAACAGTTCCGATAACCCAAACGTATTGCTTTCCGACGGCAGACGGGTATGTGCGCTTGAATACGGCGACAGGGTTCTTGTTTCCAAATCGTCAAGAACACTTGAGCTTATTAAGTTAAAAAAAGACGCTTTCTACGAAACACTCTACAATAAAATGTCTTAGAGGACAGTAATTATGAAAAGAATAAGACATGCAAAAATACTTGAACTGATAAAAGAATTTCATTTTGACACGCAGGAGGATCTGCAAGCCAAACTGAAGGAATGCGGATTCAACGTTACTCAGGCAACCGTATCGCGCGATATACGCGAGATGGGGCTTATAAAGTCCGAAGGTGAGGACGGTATATACAAATACCGCGTTGCCAAGGAAAAAGAGAGCGGAGAAAAAAACAGCAAGCTCTCGGTTATATTCCGTCAGGCGGTATCGAAGGTTTCCTGCGCTAACAATCTTATCGTTGTAAAAACCTATGCAGGAATGGGTTCTGCCGCGGGTGCGGCGGTCGATGCAATGGAGCTTGAGGGGGTCGTAGGCACGCTTGCGGGTGACGATACTCTGCTTATTATCGCCCACGACAACGAATCTGCCGCAAAGATCACCCAAATTCTGAACGACCTTATCTAAAAAGGATAAAAGTATGCTTAATTCAATTTATATTGAAAATATTGCGCTGATAAAACGGCTCTCGCTTGAGCCGTCGGTCGGTTTTTGCGCTTTTACGGGCGAGACCGGCGCAGGAAAAAGCATTATTATAGACTCTTTGGGGCTTTTGTGCGGCGCACGGAGCGATAAGGAAATTATCCGCACGGGCGAGGACGAAGCCACCGTTGAGGGTATATTTACAGTCGAGGATCAAAAAAACCTAACTGCACTGAAGGAACTTGATATTATCCCCGAGGAAGACGGAACAATTACCGTTTTGCGCAAGATATCGCGCGACGGCCGTTCGGGTGCGAAGATAAACGGGCGTGCTGTTCCGCTATCGAGATTAAGAGCCGCAATGTCGCTTTTGCTTTCGATACACGGTCAGCAGGACACGCAGGCGTTTGCCGATACCGAAAAGCAGTTATACATGCTCGATTCTTTTGCAGGGAATGCCGATGAGATATCGGATTACCGCAAAAAGTATGGTTTGTACAAAGACATAAAGCAAAAGCTAGAGAGCCTGAACGAGGACAGCAGAGAGCGCGAGCTACGGCTTGACATGCTGCGCTACCGAATAGGCGAACTAAAAAGCGCAGGCGTAAAGACGGGTGAGAAGGAAGAGCTCGAAACCGAGCGAAAACGCCTTGCCAACAGCGAAAAAATAATAACCCGTGCGAGCGAGGCATACGATCTTCTTTACGGGCGCGACAGATCGGCGGCAGAAGCGGTTAAAAACGCACATTCCGCAATTTCAGCCTTAGAAGGTATTATTCCCGAGGCGGGCGATCTTGCCGAGCGTTTGGAAAACGCAAAGTACGAGCTTATCGATATCGCCGACACGGTTAAATCCTACATTGAAACCGACATTGACGATACCGAATCGAGGCTTGATGAATGCGAATCAAGGCTCGAACTTATAAAGAAATTAGAATCAAAATACCGCGTCGGCGCAGACGATTTCCCCGCCCTTTTGGCAGAATGGGAAGACGAGCTTGAAATTAACGAAAACAGCGAAGAAGAAAAGGAAAAGCTCGAAAAGCAGTTATCCATTGCCGAATCGGATATGAAAAAAAGTGCGAGAGCACTCACAAAAACAAGAAAATCCGCCGCAGAAAGGCTCTGCGAACGTGTTGCGGAAGAATTGTGCGAGCTTGACATGCCGGGCGTGAAGTTCGAAGTAGCTTTTGACGAAAAGGAATACTCGCTTGACGGAAACGATTTTGCCGAATTTCTTATCAGTGCAAACAAGGGCGAATTGCCGAAACCGATGTCTAAAATCGCATCAGGCGGCGAGTTGTCGCGCATAATGCTTTGTTTGAAATGCGTTTTCGCAAACAGCGAATCGATAGGCACACTTATATTTGACGAAATAGACAGCGGTGTTTCGGGCAGGACGAGCGAAAAAATAGGCATCCGTCTGAAAAATGCCGCCGACGGCGGAAAGACACAGGTTATATGTGTTACTCACTCGGCGATCCTTGCAGCAAAAGCCGATGCACACTACAAAATATCCAAGCAGGAGCACGACGGCAGAGTTGTTACGAATATTACCAAGCTTGACCGAGAAGGCAGGAAAAACGAACTTGCGCGCATAATGGGCGGTCTGAATATAACCGACACCGTTTTGATGGCGGCAGAAGAAATGCTTGACAAATGATCAACAAGAAGAAAACCTACACGGTAATTTTTGCAGTATTAACGTTGCTGATAACGCTGTTTATATTCTCGAACTCGCTCAAGGACGGCGTAGATTCGGCAAAGCAAAGTGATTTTGCGGTAGATATTATCAATAACTTTCTCGACTTTTTCGGAATAAGCGCAGACGTTTATACCCTTGGGGTAATTATAAGAAAGCTTGCACATTTTT
>JAZTZF010000208.1:0-5781 GCA_045637325.1 Eubacteriales bacterium
GAAGCCGCTTTGATAAATACAGATAGGTTGTCCTTTACCTTTTGCTGTCCGACGTATTCCGAGAGGGTTTTCGGACGGAGCGAAAACTCGCTTTCCACGTCCTCTGCCGAAAACTCGGCGGAAGTCAGGCGGCTTTCAAAATCGAAATCATGCGAATAATCGGGAATTTTGGAATTGATGGGCATTTACCGTCCTGCCTCCTTTCCCAAAATACGCAACGTTTGCGCGATAAGATCCTCGAGCGGAAGCGAGGAATCGAGTTTTTTAAGTGTTTCGGTAACCTTAGCGCGCGGAAAACCGTAAAGCGAGAGGGTATCTATGACCTGAACCATCTTTTCGCTGTTGCTTCCTCCGCCCGATGCCGAGATATTATCCGAATCCGCCGCACCGACCTTGTCCTTAAGCTCGATAATAAGCTTTTGCGCGGTTTTAAGTCCGATGCCCTGCGCCTGAGCAATGGTTTTTGCATCGCCGTTGGCGATAGCGGCGCGAAGATCATCGGGCGAGAAGGTGCCGAGTATCGACATTGCCGCCTTCGGCCCGATGCCCGAAACCGAAATAAGTCGGGTAAAAAGACCAAGCTCGTCCTCATCGGAAAAGCCGTAAAGCGAAATATTGTCCTCGCTCACTGCCATATAGGTATAGAGAAGCACATCCTTGCCGGTTTTGGCCGACAGCTTGGAGCAGGTCGAAATGGATATCCCCATTTTGAACCCAACGCCGCCGCAGTCTATAACCGCAAGATCGCCTGTAAGTTTTGCAAGTGTTCCGTGTATAAAATGAATCATTCGGCTTCTCCTTTTTCTTAAAAATCAATAAAAACTATCGAAACTCGGGGGTCATTCTTGTTCCGTGGCACAATGCAAGGGCAAGTGCATCGGCGGTATCGTCGGGCTTGGGTGTTTCCGAAAGACCGAGCATAAGGCGAACCATGTACTGAACCTGCTGTTTTTCCGCCCTGCCGTAGCCGACTACCGAGCTTTTTACCTCCAACGGAGTATACTCGTAAATATCCACACCGCATTTGTATGCCGCAAGCAAAATAACCCCTCTTGCCATCGAAACATCAATGGCTGTGGTTATGTTGTTGTTAAAGAATATTTCCTCTATAACCATGCAGTCGGGCTTGGTTCTGGTTATAAGCTCGACCATCGAATCATATATTTCACCGAGCCGTTTTTCTATCATCTGCTTGGGCGCGGTGGTAATGGCACCGTACTCTGCCGCGCGGTATTTATCGCCGTTTTTAATAACCAATCCGAACCCAATAGTTGCAAGTCCGGGATCGATCCCCAATATAAGCATACAGTACCCCCATAATAAATCAGTATATGATACCATATTTTTTTGTTTTCGTCAACTAAATAAAGAAGCAAATATACCATAAATTGTAAAAAATTAAAAAAGTGCTTGTATTTTTTTTGAGTATAGATTATTATATAACTAATGCTTTTGATTGATATTAAAAGTTATGCATATTTTATTTTAGCGCCAAAAGGCAAAACGAAAGGAATTTTTTATTATGCAGATGATCGACAAGGTAAAAGAAGTAATCGCAAAACAGCTTCGTATTAACGCGGCAGATATTGCCGACACCGCGGCTGTTGTAGAGGATCTCGGGGCAGACAGCCTTGATATCGTTGAAATGCTTATGACTCTCGAGGACGAGATGAATATAACCATCCCCGACGATGCAACCGGTCTTAAGACGGTTAAAGACATAGCCGCATTTATCGAAAAAGAAATTGCATAAAACAAACAAAAAGGTTGTAATTTTCGACCTCGACGGAACCATACTGGACACCATGGGCGATATTGCCGCCGCCGTTAACTATGCACTTGCCTTTTACGGGTATCCCGAAAGGAGCGTAAAAGAGGTTCAAAGTTTTATCGGAAACGGCTCGCTCATGCTTATCCGCCGCGCACTTTCAAAGGGAAGTGACGATGAATTTTCGGACGAATTCCTGCGGGAAGTGCGCTCTCGCTTCCGTGATGAATATGCAACGCACATGTACGACACTACATACCCCTACGATGGCATAACCGAGCTGATCGACGAGCTTAACGGCAAAGGAATATGCTGTGCGGTCATAACCAACAAGGACGATCGCTCTGCTGTTCCGATGATCAAGCGTTATTTCGGCAACCGTTTTCGTTTGGTGCGCGGTGTACGCGCCGACAGCGAGCGCAAACCCTCGCCGGATCTTACGCTTTCGGTGTTGAAAGAGCTGGGATTTACGCCAGACGAGGCGGTTTTTGTCGGTGACGGTATGGCTGACCTTAACGTGTCGAAAAATTGCAACATCGATTTTATCCCTGTCGGGTACGGCTATACCGATCCCGAGCGGCTTTATGCCGAGAGCAAAAAACAGCCTGTTTCCGACGTGGCTTCGCTTCGCTCGGAATTGCTTGCGTATTTGTGATTTATAAAATTTAAGATATGATTAAAAGGTGCACTGTGTTGAAGAAACGTATGCCGCCGACAAATGTTATCATTTTCGGCTTTCTGGCGATAATCCTCGTCGGAACGCTTCTTCTCGTCATGCCCTTTTCTTCTTCCGAGGGGAAATTGACCGATCCTATCACGGCACTTTTCACCGCAACCAGCGCAACCTGCGTTACAGGCTTGATAACCGTAGATACGGGTATTTATTGGTCGTCGTTCGGAAAGGGAGTGATCCTGCTCCTAATACAGGTCGGCGGTCTTGGATTTATGTCGCTTGCAATGGTGTTTTCGGCACTTCTCAAGCGCAGACTTTCCCCGCGCGATCAGGTCCTTTTTGTCCAATCGATGAATCTCGATCCCTACTCGGATCTCGCCTCGTTTGCGCACCGCGTTACGGCGTTTGCCTTTACGGCAGAGGGGTTGGGCGCGCTTTTGCTTTCGATTCGGTTTATTCCCCGATTCGGGTTGTTAAAAGGACTTTGCTTCGGTGTTTTTCATTCGGTCAGCGCATTTTGCAACGCGGGTTTTGATATTCTCGGGCAGGAGTTCGGAGAGTTTGCGAGTCTGTCGGGGTATGCCGACGATGCATACGTAAATATAGTCGTTATGCTTCTCATCATCGCGGGCGGTATGGGTTTTATCGTCTGGGACGACGTACGGGCGTTTATTCTAAAACGCGATAGGCTCACCTTTTATTCGAAAATCGTTTTGGTGCTTACCGCAGTGCTGGTATTGGGCGGTGCCGCGGTCATTGCCGTTTCGGAATGGAACAACGAATCGACACTCGGAGCAGGGAGTGCAGGTAGCAAAATGCTGCGTGCTCTGTTCCAGTCGGTAAGCTTGCGTACGGCAGGCTTTGCTACAATCGATCAGGCGTCTCTCGGAGAGGGAAGCAAGCTGTTTTCGATGATATTGATGTTTATCGGCGGAAATTCGGGATCTACCGCAGGCGGTATCAAGGTCGGTACTCTTGCCATAGTGCTTGCCTCGACGGTAAGTATTATAAAGGGTAACAGCGATATCGTTTTTCGCCGCAGGCGTATAGAAAACGACGTCGTGCGCCGTGCGTATGCGCTCTTCGTCATCGGTCTTGCGGTTGTTAGCATCGCAGGTTTTTCGCTTTCGGCGATCGAATCGATTCCGCTTTCCGATGCATTTTTCGAGGTATTCTCGGCATTCGGAACCGTGGGTATCACGGTAGGAATAACGCCGTCGCTCACGCTTTTCGGCAAATTATTGATAATCAGCCTGATGTTTTTCGGGCGTATAGGTATAACGTCGGTTATGTATGCGATAATGGTCCGCACCAACCGCGAAAGACCGCAGATAGGATATCCCCGTGCAGGCATGCCCGTAGGTTAATAATTTGAGAGGTAGACAGGACATGAGTTCAAACAAAGGTATTTGTGTTATCGGACTTGGAAATTTCGGCACACATTTGGCACTGACACTTGCAAAAACAAAACAGCAGGTGCTTGTTATAGACGAGTCGAGAGAGAAGATAGACGCCATGGGCGACAAGGTAACGAATGCGATCTGCGGCGACGCGACTAACGAAGCCGTGCTTCGCGCGGCGGGCATAAAGGGTTGCGAATGTGCCGTAGTATGTATGGAAAACGAGCTTTCCGACAGTATTCTCATAACCCTTCTCTTAAAAGAACTCGGGCTGAAGAAAATAGTCGTCCGTGCAACCGACGAACGCCAAAAAAGAGTACTTCTAAAGGTCGGTGCGGATTTTGTAATACTTCCCGAGAAGGAATCGGGCACAAAGCTGGCATATACGCTTTCGCGGCGCGGAATGGTGGATTATTTCGCACCTTCGGGGGACTTTGCCATAGCAGAGATCATCACGCCGAAGTCGTGGGCAGGCAGGTCGGTTACCGATCTTGACGTTCGCCGCAAATATAACGTAAACGTCATTGCGGTAGCGGCTCAGGGCGAGGACGAGTTTGTGCTTCTTGCCGATCCCACACGCAAATTCGAGGAAAACGAGCTTTTGGTTATAGCAGGCGACAACACCTCGATAGCAAAATTAACCGGAAAATAAGAAAGAAAATAAACAAATAATAACATAAATTTAAGGAGAAACGATCATGGGACTTATCAAAGCAGCTATAGGCGCATTGGGCGGCACTTTAGCAGACCAATGGAAGGAGTTTTTCTATTGCGACGCACTTGACAAAGAGGTTCTTGCGGTAAAGGGCAAGAAGCAGATAACCGGCAGAAGTTCCAACACAAAAGGAAACGACAACGTAATATCCAACGGATCCGGCATAGCGGTTGCCGACGGACAGTGTATGATGATAGTCGAGCAGGGCAAGGTGGTAGAGGTCTGTGCCGAGCCCGGCGAATATACCTATGACACCTCGAGCGAACCCAGCATCTTTGCAGGCTCGCTCGGCAAGAGCATTATCGATACCTTCAAAACCATAGGAAAGCGTTTTACCTACGGTGGCGATACAGGCAAGGATCAGCGCGTTTATTATTTCAACACCAAAGAGCTTATCGACAATAAGTTCGGCACCCCCAACCCCATACCTTTCCGCGTGGTAGATTCCAAGATCGGCTTGGATATCGACGTGTCGGTACGCTGCTCGGGTGTTTATTCCTACAAGATCGCAAACCCGCTTCTTTTCTATACAAACGTTTGCGGAAATATCGAAAACGAGTATACTCGTGACGAGCTCGACAGCCAGCTCAAGACAGAGTTTATCAGCGCACTTCAGCCTGCGTTCGGCAAGCTTTCCGAGATGGAACTTCGCCCCAATCAGATCGTCACCCACAACACCGACCTCGAAAACGCAATGAACGAGGCACTCTCCGCAAAATGGAGCGAGCTTCGCGGGTTAGAGGTTGTGAGCGTGGCTCTTGGCTCGGTAACTCTTCCCGACGAAGATGCCGAAATGATCAAGCAGGCACAGCGCACCGCTATCATGCGCGATCCTACCATGGCGGCGGCTACCTTGGTCGGCGCACAGGCAGACGCAATGAAAGCGGCGGCATCCAACGATGCAGGCGCAATGACGGGATTCATGGGCATGGGCATGGCTATGAATGCAGGCGGAGCAACCAATACACAAAATCTCTTCGCCATGGGCGCACAGCAACAGGCGGAAAAGGCGGCTCAGGCGGCAACCCAACCCTCTGCCGACGGCTGGAAATGCGCTTGCGGTGCAACAAACAACGGAAAATTCTGTGCAGAATGCGGCGCAAAGAAGCCCGATAACGGCTGGAAATGTGCCTGCGGCGCAGTAAACAGCGGAAAATTCTGTTCCGAATGCGGCGCGAAAAAGCCTGTTTCGGCTTGCCCCAAATGCGGATATCAAAGTCGGAGG
>JAZTZF010000209.1:0-5404 GCA_045637325.1 Eubacteriales bacterium
CTCCCCTGCGGACGCAGTGTGTCGGTTCGTTTTACAATCGAGGCAAACATAGAAAAAATCGAATTCCTTGTCGGTGACAGAGTGATGTCGGTGGGCGAAACGGTAACACTCCGCGTGAGATATCTTCCCGACGGCGCAAGCTCTGTACCCGTTATGTTCACATGCGACTCCGACGGTATATCCATAGGTGAAATGGGCGAAATAACCGCGCTTGCGGTAGGAGAATACAAGGTTACGGCAATCGTGGAAACCGATTACGGCAGTTTTTCGGCGGAATGTACGGTTACCGTCCGCGACGATCTTATTGTTTTTGGCGAGGATAGTCCGCTACGCATCGATCGAGATAACGGTCTTGTCCTCGGAATAACCCCCGGCACAAGCGTTTATCAACTGAAAAACCAACTGTTTTCGGGCGGAGATGCCTATGTCTTGAACCCCAAAGGCGAATGGGTTTCCGATTACTTAAGCACGGGCGATATTTTGTTTCTTCAGCGCGACGGCGAGATAAGCGACAGTCTTGTTTGCGTCGTTACGGGAGATACCGACGGAGACGGATGTATTTCGGCGTATGATCTTTATACGCTCGAGCGCATACTGCGAGGACAAAATTTCGGCAAAGCCTATTTGTCCGCCGCAGATGTAAACCAAAACGGCATTGTTGCCGACAACGATTACCGCGTTCTTAAAAACCGCATTTTGTATACCGAACAGGCCAACTTGGGCACACCGAACATAAATCTTTTCGGACTGAGCGCGGTACAAACGGTATCCTATATAGAAAGCGGCGATATTATCGATGTTGTCGTATGTATAAGCGGATGCAAGTACGCACGCGGTGTTTCGGGCTTGATAAATTTCAGCGAGGGGCTGGAATTTATCGAGGCGAGCAGTACCGGTTTGCAGACCGATTACCGCGAGTTTGCTAACGCAGTAAGTTTTTATGCCTACGGCGCAGACGGAAAAGAATACGGAAAAGCATTCAAAATGCTTATAAATATGCGTTTTCGCGTGACTGCCGATGCAGGCTCGAATATCAGATTTTGGTCGGACGGACTGACGGCGGCGTTTACCGATGATTGCCGCACGATCCGCTTCGAAACGAGCGAGTTGTCGGTCAACAAACCGCTTGAGGGCGATTTCAGAATAGATTTTGCGAATGCCTATTCGTTCGACTTCTCCCCCGATATACTTAAATACGAGGTAACGATCCCCTACAACAGCGCGCTTGCCGATATTTCGGTTACGCGGAACGCCGATCAGACGGCAACCGTTTCCAATTGCGTAATACCCGACAGCGGCAACGCTACCGTCACGGTTACGCTTACCGAGAAAGACGGAACAAGCAAAATTTACACCATACAAGTCAAGCGCGACCAAGAACCGCGTTTTGATACCAACTGCCGTCTTGAATCGTTGGCGGTAGAGGGGTTTGAGCTTGATCCGCAATTTGATCCCAATGTTTTTTCGTATAATATATTCGTGCCTTTCAGCACCGAAAAAATAGATATAAGCTGTACGGCACAAAACCCGACGGCAAAGATCGTTATCGGTGACACAGCGCTCTATGGCGAGGAAACGGCGATCACCGTCACGGTGGGTTCGCTCGACGGAGAAACGCTTACATACACGCTTAATGTATTTATGCTTCCGCAGGAGGAGCCCACGGATGAATCGCTCCCCGAAGAAGAACCCGAAAATCCCATTTCGGCATTAACTGTAATTGCAATAGTTTGTGCCGTTATCGCAATCGGTGCAGGTACTGCGGTTTATCTTTATAAGAAAAAGAATAATGAATAAAAAAGAGTCCGATGTGAGCAAAACTTACATCGGACTTTTATTTGTTGTGTTTAATCTGCAAATATTACGGGTTGGGTTCTCGGAAGCGGCTCGGGAAGTTCGCAATCGCGGTATCCCAGTATACAGTTGCCGATACCGATATATTCGTCGGGAATGCCGTATTGACGAGCGATAGCTCGTCCTTCCTCCGACTCAAACACCTCTCTTGCGCGGTGTATCCAGCAGGAATCGATACCCAAAGAGAACGCCGCGTTCATAAGGTTTGCCATAGCACAGGAGCCGTCCTCGACGGTTGTTGTGCGGTTTCTGTCGGCAAAAACGACGATCACGGTATTCGCGCCGTAAAAGGGGTCTGTATTATTGCCGAGCACGGCGGCATTAAGCGCAGACAGTTTATCGCGCAGTTCCTTGTTTGTAACAACAAGAAACAGCGTGTCGCGCGTGTTACGACCTGTGGGTGCATAGACACCTGCCTGAAGTATTGCATCAAGATCCTCTTTTTTTATCGGCTTATCGGTATATTTGCGGATGCTTCTTCTGGTCACCATTGTTTTTATGGTTTCGTTCATTGCTTCATTGCTCCTTTTATGCGTTTCTTAAATAGGGGTTATTTCTGCGTTCTTCGGACAGAGTCGATCTTGCATCGTGTCCGGGGAATATCTCATAATCACCGGGGAGATTGCGTAGCGCTCTGAGCGAGCGCATGAGTTCCTTTTCGTTTCCGCCGAGATCGGTCCTGCCGATGCTGTTTTTGAAAAGCGTGTCGCCGGTGAACATCATTCCGTCAAACACATAGCAAACACTGCCTTTTGTGTGTCCGGGTGTAGGGATTACATAAAAATCGAACCCTGCAATCGAATACTCTCCCTCCTTGGAGAAGGTGTATTCGGCAGGCCTGAAAGGACGCGGATCATAAGGGATTATCGCGCTGAACATATCGCGCTCGGTAAGCATGTGGGCATCGTTTTCGTGTATTGCTACGGGAATATTTATTCCGCGCAGGTCCTCCACGGCAAGAATATGGTCGAAATGCCCGTGTGTGAGCAATATCAAACGGCATGCAGCATCGGCACGGTGAAGCGCATCCTGAATAACCGTCAGGTCAGAGCCGGGATCGATAACCACCGCATCGCGCGAGTCGGGCGATTTGATTATGTAGCAGTTGGTGCGAAGCATCCCTACCTCGACCTTGCTGACGATCATATCTTTCATAATTATAACTTCCTTTTTATGTTTCTGCGATTAATTATAGCATAAATCGTCAAAAAGTAAATAGCAAAAAAACACGCTTTTTGCCAAAAACGAGAATAAGTCCAAAAAGCCTTGGCTTTACCTATTGACTTTACCTAATAATATGTTAAGATAGAATTAGGCGTAGCATACCCTGCCTGCGCCTAAGTTACCTTTTTTGATTGATTTTGGGTATGGTTATGACAAAAATCCCTCTCCTCGTCGTGGTGGGACCCACCGCGTCGGGAAAAAGTGCTTATGCAATAAAAAAAGCCATCGAGCTCGGCGGTGAAATAATCAGCGGCGATTCGATGCAGATATACAAAGGCATGGATATCGGCACGGCGAAGCCGACTGTTGACGAGATGTGCGGTATTCGACACCATTTGATAGACGTTGCCGATATTACCGAATCGTTTTCGGCGGCAAAATTTGTCGCACTGGCAACAGACGCGATAAACGATATAACCTCGCGTGGGAAACTGCCGATAATCGCAGGCGGAACAGGGCTGTATATCGACACACTGATATCCGGCACAAAGCTATCTGCAACCGAGGATGACCCCGCTCTGCGCGAACGGCTTTTTGCAGAGGCCGAAGCGGAGGGTGCGGATGCGCTCCACGCAAAGTTGGCAAAAATCGACCCCGAATCGGCAATTGCCATACACCCCAACAATGTAAAACGTGTTGTAAGGGCATTGGAGATATATTACAAAACCGGCATGACCAAAACCGAGTTGGATATAAAAAGCCGTACGGAAGAGAGTATCTATGCACCGCACACCGTATATATTCTTCCGTCGGAACGCGAAACCATATACGAACGGATAGACAGGCGCGTAGATATTATGTTTGATGCAGGGCTTGTTCCCGAGGTTCTTTCGCTTGCCGAAAAAGGTCTGCGCGATACCCCTACCGCATCGCAGGCGATAGGATACAAGGAATTTTATCCCTATTTAGACGGTATTTGCGATATAGATGCCGTAAAAGCGGCGATCTGTCTTAATACAAAACACTATGCCAAACGCCAAATGACGTGGTTTAACCGCAAGCATTGCGATGAAATAATTTATATCTGATAAAACACTTTAACCAAAACTTTGACTAAGGAGGAATACGCATGGGCGAAGAGAATAGAAATCTTCCGTCACAATCACGCCCCACGGCGGTTGCGACAAGAAAAATAAAAACCCAAAAATCCAAACGCGATAAGTACGCTGCGCTGATAAAGCGTTTCTTTGCTCAGTTCGGTACGGCGATAATTGCCGTAGCGATAGTTGCGTATATTTTCCTGCAGTTGATGCTTAATGTAAGTGTAAGTTTGGACAGAGAAACGGCAACCTACGCTTCTATAACCGACCGCGCGGAATTGGAGGCGTTTCTCTTCCGTGATGAATTTTTGATTCCGGCAGATGCCTCCGGCACAAACTGCTTCCTTGCTGAAGACGGCGAGAAGGTGCGGTACGGTGAAAATGTGGTTGTCACCTATTCCGACCCGAATGATGTTGAAATTCAATCCCGCATAAGCGAGATCGACAAACGGATAGATATCCTCGAGCGTTCCAGCCTTTCTACAGGTGCATCTACCACCAACATCGAGCTTATCGACAGCGAAATAGACAAGCTGGTGCTTTCGATGATACGCGAGGTGGACACCAACGATTTCGACAAGGTGATACGACAGAAAGAAGAATTGCTTATTCTGATGAACCGCCGTCAGTCGCTTATCCAATACGAAAGCTATGCTTCGGAACTGTCATCGCTTCATCAGGAGCGTCAGACGCTTAACGAGCAGCTCAGCGGCGCAAGCCATATAACCGAATCGCCGAAAAGCGGTTACTTCTATTCGACGGTAGACGGTTATGAAAACAGCTTTACCATCGAACGGTTGGAGAATCTCACCCCGCAGGAATTCGAAAATCTCGGTGACACCACGCCCGACAATAGCGCAATCTCGGGTTCGGTCGGTAAGATAGTTCTCAATTCCACATGGTATATCGCCGTGGCGATCGACAAGCGCACCGCCGAAACATTCCGCGACGGCGCTTCCTACCCGATAACCTTCCAATATTCCAACAATACCGAGCTGGATATGAAATTGGAACGCCGCATAATGCGTACCGACAAGGATATGACCATTCTGATATTCAGCACCAAGAAAATGCCCGAGGGGTTTGATTATTCGCGCCGTCAGACCATAGAACTGCCCACCGCCAACCACGAAGGATTGCGTATAAGCAACAGCGCAATACGCATGAAGGACGGCGTTACCGGCGTTTATACCGTTGTGGGTTCGAAAATAGTTTTCAAAAAAACCGAGGTGCTGTATAACTACGGCAGTTATTGCATATGCGCGATTCCGAAAAATCCCGCATAT
>JAZTZF010000210.1:0-7890 GCA_045637325.1 Eubacteriales bacterium
AGGGGCGTTTGTTTATTCCTGCCAAACTTCGTGAAAAGCTTGGTGAAGAGTTTATCCTCTCTCGCGGATTCGATAAGTGCGTTTGCATTTATCCTAAATCCGAGTGGGAGAATTTCACTGCTAAGCTCGAGGAACTTCCGGTTGCCAAGGAACGCCGCGTCCGCCGTTATTTCTATGCCGGCTCGGACGAGGGTTCGATTGATTCTCAGGGTAGGGTCACCGTCAATCAAGGTTTCCGCAGTTTCGCCAACCTCGAAAAAGACGTTGTTATCGTAGGCAACCGTTCTCACCTCGAATTATGGTCTGCATCGGCGTGGGAAGAAGAACAGAATCTTTTCGATAACGAAGATATTACAAACGAACTTATCGAATTGGGGTTCTGATATGGAATTTTCTCATATATCGGTTCTGTTGCACGAAACGGTCGATTCACTCAATATCAAGCCCGACGGAATATACGTCGATTGCACACTCGGCGGTGCAGGGCATACCTCGCTTGTCCTTTCTAAATTGGGCGAGAACGGCAGGGTGATCGGAATAGACCGCGATGACGATGCCTTGCGTAACGCAAGCGAGAAGATAAACGACCATCGGTTGATAACCGTAAAAGATAATTTCGAAAATTTAAGAAGCGCTGTGGAGTCAGCAGGGTTTACAGGCGTTGACGGGATAATCATGGATCTCGGCGTATCATCGCACCAATTGGACGTTGCAGAACGCGGATTTTCCTATATGAAAGACGCCAAGCTCGACATGAGAATGGACCGCAGTTCACCCTTGACGGCGTACGACGTTGTAAATGGATATACGGAGCACGAGCTCGTCAGAATACTTCGTGATTACGGAGAGGAACGTTTTGCATCGAAGATAGCTTCAAAGATCTGCTCAGCGAGAACAGACAAGCCTATAGAAACCACGCTTGAGCTTGCAGAACTGATCTCTTCGGCAATACCTGCAAAATTCCGCAACGAAGGCGGTCATCCGGCAAAAAGAAGTTTTCAGGCGATACGTATAGAGGTTAACGGTGAGCTCGACTGTATCCCGAAAGCGATAGAGGACGGTGCATCTATCCTAAATAAGGGTGGGCGAATGTCGATAATCAGCTTCCATTCACTTGAGGATCGCCTTGTTAAAAACGGGTTTCAACGGCTTGAGCGTCCCTGCACGTGTCCCAGCGATTTTCCGATCTGCGTATGCGGAAAAAAGCAGATTGCAAAAATAATCACAAAAAAACCGATATTGCCCTCCGAAGAGGAGCTTAAGTATAACAACAGATCACATAGTGCAAAATTACGAGTGTGTGAAAAAATATAAAGAAAGGTGCTTTTGAAAATGCAGGAAAACAGAAACGTTTCGGAAACCGGAAACAAGGTAGCGCGAAACAACACGAATAACGGCGCTCTGACCGTTAAAAAGTCGGCAACTGTCGCAAAAAAAAGCAAGAAGTCGGTTGCGAAACGCAACGCCAATCTTCGCGCAGTGCGCGCTCCTCGTATAGTTAACGTAAAGAAAAAAGATAAAGCACCGTTTCCTTGGTCTATAGTTTTTGCCGCTTTGCTTCTCACAAGCATGTTTCTTTTCATGATGATGAATTACGCAGAGGTGGATAAGTACCGTTCCGAGATTACTACTCTTAACAACAAACTTGCCACTATGGAAAAAACGCAGGACGACTTAGAGGTTACGCTTTCCAACAAGTACGATCTTGCCGAGATAGAAAAATATGCATCTAACGAGCTCGGCATGACAAAGAAGATTCCCGAAAGCAACGTTCATATAATAACAACCGAACAGGAAGACAAAACCGAAATGCATTCCTATGAGGATGGCGAAGAAGGCGGCTTCGGTTTCCTCCTTACGGGCTTCGGTGAAGTCATAAGAGATTTTCTGAATTAATCTCGATTAAATTAAATAAAATACTATACATTCCGTTTTTAATGTGATATAATTATTTCGGCATTAAATTTGCAACTCGGAATATATTTATACAAAGGGTAACGAGGTAAAATTCTCTTTACCCATTTGTGTTATCAAAAGGAGTATTTGATTATGGCAAGCGTATCAAAAAAATTCACCCCCTCCGGCAGCGGACGTACAGGTGTCGTCCGTGGGCGTGTGGCGCTTGTTGTTATACTCGTATTGATGTTCTTAATGTGCATAAGGTTTGCGTATCTTCAGCTTATCGATCCTGCAGACTACCGCACCGCCGCACTCGATCAGTACACCAGCTCTGTTCCGATCCCTGCAAAGCGCGGATCAATTTATGCAAACGATGCTACTACCGAGTTGGCGGTCAGCGCAACCGTCTACAATTGCTTTATTTCTCCTTTCGATATTGTTCGATATTCCGAGAACAGTCAAAAAAACGATACCCCGATCGACAGCGAAACGCTTTTGAACAATGTCTCAGACGGACTTTCGCGCATACTTTCGATGGACCGTGAGGAAATACATCAAAAAGGTCAGCGTTATACTTCCAAATACCAGATGATCAAAAAATTCCTCACCGAAAGCGAGGAAAATGCGGTTCGTGCGTTTATATCCGAAAACGGTTATCAGACGATAATTCACTTGGAGGAAACCACCAAACGTTATTATCGTTACGGCAGTTTTGCGGCGCATTTGCTCGGCTTTTCGGGTTCGGATAACCAAGGTCTTGCGGGCATAGAGTATACGTATGACAAGGATCTCGCAGGCGTTCCCGGTAAGGCGGTTAAAGCCGCCGACGCATACGGCAACGAGTTGGATTCGGGCGTTGGCTCTACCTATATTCCCGCAACCAACGGTCTTAACGTTGTAACGACCATCGACTGGACCATCCAAAATACCGTCGAGAAGTATATCGAACAGGCTTATATGGAGCATAACCCCAACGGCAGGGTTGAATGTATCGTAATGGACGTTAATAACGGCGAACTGCTTGCATCAGGAATATATCCTTCGTTTGATTTGAACAATTATAATGAACTGTCGGAATACTATCAAAAAAAGTACAACGAATTTACCGGAACCGAGGATGAACGCTCGGAATACCGTTCGAAACTGCTCTACGAAATGTGGAACAATACGATTGCAACTCAAACATACGAACCCGGCTCTACGTTCAAAATCATTACCAGTGCAATCGCTCTCGAAGAGGGCAAAATCAGCTACGAAACAAGCGGCTTCAATTGTGTCGGTGCTACAACCGTGGCAGGTACGACGATTCACTGTCATAATTTAGTGGGTCATGGCATGCAGACGTTCAGTGAGGCACTTGTGAATTCCTGCAACCCTGCGTTTATTCAAATAGGCGGAGCGATCGGAAACAGTATATTTAAGAAATATTTTGACGAATTCGGCTATTCAAAGGTTTCGGGAAGCGACATTGTCGGTGAAGTATCGTCGATCTACTTTGCTACCACCGGTGTTCAGTTCGAAACGCTCGAGCTTGCAATATATTCCTTCGGTCAGACTTTCCAGGTTACACCGCTTCAGCATATTCGCGCTGTCTCTACAGTTGCAAACGGAGGCAATCTTGTCGTTCCGCATGCGGTAAAGGCGCTGGTGGATGACGATGGAAACGTTGTAAAAACCTTCGAATACGAAAACGACCGTCAGGTTATCTCTGCAGAAACCTGCGATAAAATATTAAAAACCCTTACAAACTCCACCAAAAACGCATCTGTTTCGGGTTACAACGTGGTATCTAAGACAGGTACGTCCGAAAAACGTTCCACACTGCGTGATGACGACTATATTTCGTCATGTGTAACGTTTGCACCCGCCGAGGATCCTCAAATCGCAATATTGGTGCTTGTTGACGAGCCTACGTCGGGTCAGTATTTCGGTTCTGCCGTTGCGGCGCCGATCGTTGCCAATATCCTTGCCGAGGTTCTTCCTCACCTTGGTATCACTCCCAATACCGAGAGCGAAACCACCGTAACCGTTCCCGAGTATAACGGAAAGAGCGTTCAAGAAGCAAAGGCTCTTATAGAAGAATTGGGGCTCAAATGCGTGGTTCGCGGTGAAGGCGACGTTGTTATCAATCAGTTGCCGGCCCCGAACACCGTAGTATCCACCGATGGTGTTGTCATTCTTTACACCGAAGGCGCAGAGATCACCGCAAATGTTCTTGTGCCGAGAGTTATTGGCAATTCGCCTACGACAGCTATCCGTACCTTGTTGAACAGCAATCTTAATGTTTCGATAAAGGGTATATTCAATGGCGATTATACCAATTGCCACGTTGTATCGCAGTCTGTAACTCCGGGCGAATATGTTCTTCCCGGTACCGTCATCGAACTGGAATTCTTGTATGAGGAATCAATAGAATAATGAAATTTGATCTAGAATATATTTCAAATGCCTGCGGTGGTAAGCTTTCGGTTACCGCCGATCCGAAAAGAATAGTAAACGGTTTTTTCATCGACAGCCGCTTGTCGGATAAAGACAAAATGTTCCTCGGTCTTCGCGGCGAACGTGTAGACGGAAATAAGTTTGTCCCCGAGCTATTAACAATCGGATGCTGTGCCATGACCGACAGGGAAGAAAACTTGGCGGTGAACGGCGATTGCATATATGTCGAAGACGTACGTGTTGCTCTGCAAACACTTGCGCGTATCTACCGTGAAACCGTGCTTGCAACCGCACCTGTGATAGGCATCACCGGTTCTGTCGGCAAGACAACCACAAAAGATATGGTTGCACTTGCACTTTCGTCCTCTCTTTCGGTACACAAAACTCTGGGGAATTCAAACAGCCAGATCGGCTTGCCGCAAACCATCCTCGCAACACCCGAGGATGCCGAGTGCGCAGTTGTAGAACTCGGAATAAGTATACGCGGCGAAATGGAACGTATTGCGCGTTGTGCATCACCCGATATATCGCTTATAACAAATATCGGCTATTCGCACATCGAGAATCTTGGCTCGCGCGAGGGGATACTCAAGGAAAAAATGAAAATCGCAGAGTATTCAAAACCAAGCGCAAAATTCGTCTTAAACGGCGATGAACCGCTTCTTCGTTCACTTGACGTAAAAAGAGAACGCGTATGCTTTGTGTCAGAAAACGATACGGATTGCCAATGCTATGCCAAGGATATAAAAGATACCGAAGACGGTATTTCCTTCACGGCAAGCATCTACAGCAGGGATGTGGATGTAAATTTGTGTGTCCGCGGCAGACATTTTGTAATTAATTCGTTGTTTGCGCTTGCGGTTGCATATCATCTCGGCATAGATCTAGAATCTGCGGCAAATAAGCTTGTCGAATATAAGAGCGACGGCAAACGTCAGTATATCTACGATACCGACGGACATACGGTAATTTCCGACTGCTATAACGCCTCGCCCGAATCTATGAAAGCGGCGCTGTCGGTGCTTTCGACAGCAAAAGGCAGACGAGTTGCTGTTTTGGGCGATATGCTTGAACTCGGCAGCGAAACCGTCGAGCTCCACAAAAGAGTAGCTTCGTATGCAGATACAAGCGCCGATGTTTTGATAACATACGGCGAGCTTGCAAGGCATATTTTCGACAATTCTTCGGTTACCGAGAAGTATTCGTTTACAAAAGAAGAATCGGAACAGCTTCACGAGTTTCTGAAAGATTTTATAAAAGAAGGCGATACCGTTCTTTATAAGGCAAGCAACGGTATGAACCTCGGACGTGTAATTGTATAGACTGTTTCTTAAACAGCAAAAAAACAAAGGGGAAAGACAATGAACATCTATTCGATATGCGCTGTATCAGCGGCAGTTTCATTTGTAATCGGTGTTATACTTTACAAAATCTTTATTCCGCTTTTGCGCAAGGTGAAATTAGGGCAGAAGATATTAGAAATCGGCCCTTCCTGGCACAAAGCAAAAGAGGGTACACCTAACCTTGGCGGCGTGATATTTATAGTTGCTATGATCGTTGCAATTCCCGTAGGATTGGTTTTGTACAGACAATCGTTTGCAAACGGTGCTTCGATCAGCGATATCGGTGGCTTCAAAGCCATGCTGATTTTTGTTCTGTTTGCGCTTTCTCAGGGTATCATCGGATTTGTCGATGACTATGTAAAACTCTTCAAAAAACGCAACAAGGGTCTAAGCGCAACCCAAAAGCTGATACTTCAGTTCTTTTCTACAGCGTTGTATTTGTTTGCAAACTCCTATTTCCTCGGTTACGATACAAGAATAGGTACACCGTGGGGGGAATGGGAACTCGGCATATTTTATTACGTAATAATGCTTCTTGCTATCGTTTATATCATCAATTGCGCAAACCTTACCGACGGTATAGACGGCTTGGCAGGCAGTACGGCGTTTATAATAAGTATCATGTTTTTGTTGCTGGCAATAAATGCCGAGAATCTGTTGAGAACAAACTCCAATAGTGCTCTTGCCGTTGCGGTTTCTGCGCTTTGCGGCGCGGTCCTTGCTTTCTTGGTGTTCAATTTCCACCCCGCAAAGATATTTATGGGCGACACGGGATCGCTCTTCTTGGGCGGTTTTATCGTCGGTGCTGTAATGTATACCGATATGGAGTTTGTCCTTATTCCCATAAGCTGTATATGGATAATCGAAGGCTTGTCGGTCGTGCTTCAGGTAATATCCTTCAAACTGACAGGCAAACGTATATTTAAGATGAGCCCCATACATCATCATTTCGAAAAATGTGGCTGGAGCGAGGTTAAAATCGTTGCCGTTTTCTCGGCAGTCACAGTCGTCTTTTCTGCACTTTCTTATTATATTCTCTATAATAATCTTATCTAAAAGGATTTGTTTATATGGCATCCAAGCAAACCGATCAAGCGATAGGTGAACAAAAAGCTTCTCCAAATAAGAAGAAGCGTTCTGTACACGTCAATCAAAACAGAATATATCGCCTTATCGGTGAGGTGGACCGCCCCTTGCTGATAGTCATTATCGCTCTCGTTTGTATAGGCTCGGTAATGATCTTTTCTGCTTCCTACGCGGTTGCCGAGTCGCGCTTTGACGATTCATATCATTTCGCACGTTCACAGGTCGGTTTTGCGATCGGCGGTATATTGGCAATGGCGTTTGTTGCGCGTTTTCTCGACTACCGCGTACTAAAACGTTTTGCGTATATCTTTTACGTTGTCGTACTCGGTCTTAACTATCTCGTTCCCTATTTCGGAGAAACCGTAAACGGCGCTACACGTTGGTTCGTAATATTCGGTATTCAGTTCCAGCCGTCCGAGTTGCTGAAATTCGCGCTCGTTCTTGCCTGTGCAACGTATATCAGTAACCACGCATCCGAAATGCGTACATTAAAAAGCGGCGCGCTTCCTCTGCTTGCCCTAACGGCACCTGCCGCGTTGTCTACACTTCTGCAGAGCCATCTTTCCGCAACGATCATTATCTGTTTGCTGATGGTAGTTATGATGTGGCTTTCGGGATTAAAGGGCGTTTATTTCGGCGTCGTTCTGGGTAGCGGTATCACGCTGGGTGCATTTTTGCTCACCATAGGGCGCGGTATAATCGAAACCCTCGTTCCGCAGGCAATAACACGTCTGCAGGTATGGGAAAATCCGTTTGCGTTTATGAAAGAGGCAGGCGGTAAAGGCTGGCAGCCGGCACAGTCACTGTATGCTATCAGCTCTGGCGGATTTTGGGGCTTGGGTCTTGGCCAAAGCAACCAAAAGCACGGCTATCTGCCCGAACCTCAGAACGACTATATATTTGCCATCCTTTGTGAGGAACTCGGATTCTTCGGTGTTGTTTGCGTAATCAGCCTTTTTGCGGTGCTTGCATACCGCGGTTACCACGTCTCGCAAAATGCACCGAACAGATTCAGCTCGCTTTTGGCAATGGGTATAACGTCACAGATAGTCATTCAGGTGTTGCTCAATCTCGCCGTTGTTACCAATACTCTCCCAAGTACGGGTATCAGTCTGCCGTTTTT
>JAZTZF010000211.1:0-4143 GCA_045637325.1 Eubacteriales bacterium
GAACTGCGCCTGCTATTCTGTATGATTTAGGTGTATTTTTCTCGGGGTGGGGATTATTTTTCGAAAGAAAGTTTGCTCCCGCTATTTCAAGTATGCCAAAAAGAAGAAGCAAAGCACCAAACACCATTGCGCTAATGCCAATTGCGCTATTCATAACTACTTTTCCCCTTTTGCCGATATAATATAACTTGCCGCGCGCACGGCGGTTTGTTGTTGAAGTTATATCATTTCAACACTTTTTTGTCAAGTTGTTGACCTTTTTGTT
Source organism: Eubacteriales bacterium (assembly GCA_045637325.1). Classification (GTDB taxonomy): domain Bacteria; phylum Bacillota; class Clostridia; order Oscillospirales; family CAG-382; genus Coliplasma. The sequence goes on from JAZTZF010000211.1 coordinate 266, forward strand.
GACCTTTTGTATTTTTTGATATTGCAAAGAAAACAAAAAAACGTGAAACCTCTTGTGGTTTCACGGTTTTTTCTGGTCTGGATGAATGGACTTGAACCAACGACCCCTTGCATGTCAAGCAAGTGCTCTAACCAACTGAGCTACACCCACATATTTTTTATTGCTCGGCTATTCTAACACATCTAAACGCAAAAATCAATACCTTTATCAAATAAATTATTCTTTTTGGATTCGAGTCTAAAAACCGCCTATCAGTTCTCGGTCTAAACATGTCCAACCGTACATATAATAAAACAAAAAAACCACAAGGAAGTTGTATATGAAGTACTGGTTGCTTTGTTTTTTTGCCGTATTCCTGTCTGTTTCGCTTCTGCCTATCCTTGCCGCAAACAGCGCTGCCGCCGAGGGTCCCCCCATGATAACCGTGTCTATAGGCGGTGTGACACAAGAAATTTCGGTTGAAGAATACACTCTGCGCGTGCTGATCGCCCAAAACGAGTCCTGCAAAAACCCCGAAAGCCAAAAGGCGCTTGCCGTCTCTGCAAGGTCCTGCGCCATGTATTTTTCTCTTTACGGTTGCAAGCACGACAGTTTTGACGCCTGCGACGACGGAAACTGCTGCCTTACATTGGGAAGTATTGACGACGCAGACAGCGAAACGCTTGGATTGCTCGCATCGATCACCGACGAAACAAAGGGGCAGATACTAACCCTCGGTTCGATGCCTGCGATGTCGCTTTTTACGCGATGCGCCTCGAAAGGGACACGCCCGTGCGAAGAGTTCCCATATCTGACCGCCGTTCCGGAAGACGCGCGATGCGATATACACAAAACCGAGTTTACATACGAGATAAACGACGAGATATCCGAGCTGTTGGGCGATGCCGAACAAAACCAACCCTATTTGATATACGATGCCAACGAGAAGTGCGAATTTGCCATAATGGGCGGAAAGCTGATCGACGGCGAGGAGCTTGCGGTGCTGCTTGAGTTGCCTACTGTCGAGTTCGAAATATCCGTTTCGGAAAGCGAATTGACCGCAATTTGTTACGGAATCGGGCACGGATACGGACTGAACCTCTGCGGAAGCGAGATGCTTGCCGAATCGGGAATGGTTTTTGAAAAGATACTTGAAATTTATTTTCCGAAATTAGAATTGAACAAAATGTATTATAACTGAATAAAATCCCCCTGAAAAGCAAACAATAGGCTTGACAAAACACTTTCAGGGGGAAAAAATATGAACGACAATCAAGAAAACAAAAACTCCAACGAATCCCTCGACGAACGCGAGCCTTTTACCAAAAGAGTGGCAAAATTTTCGGCATTTATATATCTTGGGCTCGCAATTACCGTCGTTATCGTTGCAACGGTGGGCATTTTCAGCATTTCCTACGATTACGAGTCCGATATTCCGTCGGTTTCGTTTCCCGAGGTTGACTTCGAGCCCGACGTTTCGGTTCCGCAGGACGTTATCACTCCGCCCGAAAACTCGGATTCTCCCGTTGGCAACGAGCAAAGCGGAATTGACGCCGATGTAAGCGTTCCCGAAGCGCCGCGCGTTATGTTCTACCGTCCCGTCGATGGCGCGGTGATCAAAAGTCACAGCACCGATACGCTTGTGTTCTCCGAAACGATGAAGGACTATCGCGTACACAGCGGCATTGATATTGCCGCCGAGGTTGGAACCGAAGTGGTTTCGTTCTCTGCCGGCGTTATATCCGAAATAACCGAAGACTATTTTAACGGCACAACGGTTGCGATAACTCACGATCAGGGTGTGGTATCATATTATATGAACCTTGATCCCACTCTTGCAAACGATCTTTCGGTCGGAAACGAGGTTCTTGCCGGACAGGTTATCGGCAAGATCGGAACAAGTTCGCGCATAGAAGCGCAGGACCCTCCGCATCTGCATTTTGAACTGCACGTTAACGGAGAACCCGTCGATCCGGCACCCGAATTACCTTAAACAGAAAAAACGACTGTCACAAATTACTTGCGGCAGTCGTTTTTTTATTATTGATTATGCGCTGTAGGTGCCGAGAACCATTCTCTTAACGAGCAGGTAGTCAACCGTGTCAACGATTCCGTTCTTGTTCACGTCTGCACTAACAAACACGCTGTCTATAAAATCGTACGTGCCCAAGCAGTAGCGTTTTACGAACAAATAGTCGAGAGAATCAACGTCTCCGTCGTTATCGACGTCTCCTACACCGGGTTCCAAGGTGACCTGAGAGGTGCTATAAACCTGAATCTCATTAAGGAAGGTCCAAATGTCCTGAGTTTCGAAAACGAGTTTTACATACTTTGCGGTAATATTATCGGTGCGGATAACCGCCCAGTCGGGGCTGTCGCTTTCGGGGATTTCGAGTTCGCCTACAGAGGTGTAGTTATTACCGTCGTTGGAAACCAAAAGTTTGATGCTCTTGGCGGCGGATACGCCCGAATTATTACAGTTCCAAACGTGAACTCTGACATCGGTAATCTCTGTAACAGCCCTGCCGAGATCGATTATAACGGTGCCGATGCCGTTGGGCGCGTTTATCTTATCTGCGGTGGCAGCCTTGCTGTAATAGAAGCCAAACCATTCAGAATTGAACACGCTCTCCATGCTCGCCTTGCCGTCGGTGAGGTTGGCAGAATAGTTGGTATTTATGGGAGACGGATTTGCTCCCGTATAGGGTTTCGCATACGCCACGTTGGTTTTGTTTGCAAAATCGTCAACTATGGGGTTGTCGCTTACGCCGACCAATGCTTCGCCGCAGAACACAAAGTTCGCGTCGGAATTGGTAAAGGAATATTTTACGTAACGCGCTGTTACAGGAGCCGTTTCGTGGCTTACGTAACAGATATAATCGTGGTTTTTAAGCGACGGCTGTGCAATTAATTCAAAATCCGTGCCGTCTTCCGATATATATACCTTGATATCATCTTTAGGGTCGCCTATACCGTAGTTTTCGGCGTGGCTGAACTGAATCATAAAGTTAGTCAGGTCGTCGCGCACTTCGCCAAGGTCAATAGTTACGCTCATTCTTCCGTCGGCATCACGGTTAGACACGTGGTATGCATGCCAGTCGGTGCCGAGATCGGAAAAGCCGAGAACGCCGTCGGTAAGCTCGGTTCCGTCGTTATCGAGATACTCTGCGCTGCCTGTTGCATAATAAGGAGCCGTGGCGGTGTATTTCTTGCCTATGGATATCCAATCTACATCCTCGGGCAGTGTGAAATCCTTAGCGCGGTTGTTATCTATATCCTCTTGTGTGAGAGTGCCTTTTGCATATTTATACGTCAAATCGTATATTGCGTGTGTTCGTTTGCTGGACGAAACGTATGCATTATAGAACACGGCGTTCTTACCGTCCTGATAATACATTTTTATCGAATCCATAGCACCGCCCTGCATGCAGGCTTCGAGATAATCGAGATAGCGATTGTAATATGTTGTAGTGCTAAGCGAGCGATAGTCGGTTTCTATTTCAACCGCCATGCCTGCACTCTTGCAAGAAGTTATACAGTTTTCTACTCTTGTTTTGGTAAGCGAGGTATCCCAATACATGTTGGGCTGTCTGCACGCGATATCAAAACCGTAGCTCTGCCAGTTTGCATAGCGGTATTCATCGTAATAAGGGATCCAGAGGAATTTCAAGCCGAGAGAATCCAGATAGTCGGCGGTATAATTCAACAACTCGCTGTCGTCGGATGATCTTACTATCCACTCCTCGAGCCAATAAAAGCCTATAAGATCAAGGTTCTCGTAACCCGCCTCGGTATACAGACGAAGTTGCTCGTCGATCATCCATTTGACTGCATATTTGCGGTCTTCCATCTTGGTCATATTGATGGTTCTTCCGCCGAGCGAGCCAAAACTAGAGCCC
>JAZTZF010000212.1:0-7299 GCA_045637325.1 Eubacteriales bacterium
ACGGCTTTGCCGTTTTTTATGATGTACCACTCGTCACAAAGCTCTAATTCCATCACGTCGTGAGTGACAAGCAAAGCTATGCCGCCTTCTCTTGTGTGGTTTTTTATATATTCAAAAATTCGGTGTTTGCAAACTATATCCAATGCCGCCATTGCTTCGTCCAATAGAAGTATCGGCGGTCTGTTTGCGACCGAACATCCAATGGAAAGTCTTTTTTTCATACCACCGCTCATTTTCGAAACGGTGGTGTTCAAAAACTCATCTATTCCGAGTGTTTTCAATATCCCGTTAGAAATCTCTTTTTGCAATGATTCCTTTGAGTACCACAGCAACAGATTATCTTTTGCAGTTAGTTCTTCGATAAGAGGAGTGCCTTGCGGTATGTATCCCACAAATTTGGCTCGTTGTTTAGTGTTTGCAAGAAGATCCTTGCCGTTGTATAAAAACGAGCCTCCATCTGCCGATTGCACACCTGCAAGGATAGAGAGCAATGTGGACTTCCCGCAGCCGTTGCCGCCCAAGATGCCGACACATTTACCCGAATCAACGGATAGGTTTATATCTTTCAATACCTCTTTTTTGCCGTATTTCTTTTTGATTCCTTTTATTTCTATTGCCATAAAAACTCCGAAATAAACATCCGGCGCTGATTATTCATCAGCGCCGAACGACATATTTATAGTGCTTGTGCTGTTTAGAACTGTCCTTCTATGTTGTCGATGAAATCTTCAACATATTCTATGATATCCTTATCAACATCGGCTTTTTCCAAAGCTTTGATAATCTTTTCGAAATCGAGCGAAGCTACCCATTCGTCAAATTCTTCCATTTCTACCTGATCCTTATCGGAAGGAGCAGAAACCTTGTCGCCGTTGCCGCTGTCGTAGGTGAGAACTACACCAACAAACAGTTCGTCGTTTTCGATCAGGTTAACTTCGATTTCGCCGGACTCGTTGTCGGCATCGATTATAAACTCGAATTCAAGGTTCAATGCAGCGAGCATGCCGCTGTCATTGCCCATAAGCTCGGAATACATATTTGCGGTGGGGTCAACCTTAAACGTGCCGGAGATCTTGCCGTCCTTGATCTTGTCGGTGTCGAAATCGGAAACAACGATGTCCAACATCTTTTTGCCGTCTGCAGAGAGTTTGAACTCGCCATCGATCTTTCCGCTCTTGTCTTTGCCTGCGCCGGTAAGTTTGAGCTCGCCTGCTTTGAATTCGAATTCAAACTTGCTGCCCTTGTGAGCGGTTGCGTAGGATAAAACTTCTTCTTCGCCAACCTTTATGCTGCGGCCGACGATTTCGTGCTTGGAGTTTACGTAGTCGGTAAGTACGAGCATGTTGTCCTTGCTAAGCTCGCCGTCTTTCATGTCTTCCAATTCAGTGAGAGCCATATCAATGCCGCCCAAGAACGAATCGTAGATTCCGTCAGTGCTTTCGATCAAGCCTTCGTCTGCAAGAACAGCCGCTACGTCTTCTATTATGTTCTTAACGTCCTTGTCGTTGGAGAGCTCTTCCAAAACAGCAATGCCCATGTTAAGTACGGTCTTCTCTTTGCACTTGAACTTCAAAGCTGTTACTTTTTCTTCGATATCGCCGATCTTAAGGGTTTCCTTGGATTCCGAAACGTCTTCGATTTGATCTAAAGCGATTTTAAGATATTTGTTGATGAGCTTGTTCATCTTCTTTTCGGAAGGGAGCTTATCAACTATCTTGGTGATCATTTCGGTAGAAACTGCAGCACCCATTGCCGCATTTTCGTCTGTGGGCATCATGTCGGAAATGGTCAAATACTTGTCGCTGAGATTCAAGAGAGCGAGGAAAATATCGCCGTTTTTGATATCAACTATAGCGTCTGCATCGATAATTTCTTTGCCGTCGATTTCAAAAATCACGTTCGCCTGTGCCATGTCGTTTTTCATATTAGCGGCGAAAGCAACAGCGATGTCGTTGAGCCACTTCATGTCCATATCGGTAGAATCTTCGATAAGGGACAAAGCCTCTTTGCCGAGCTCTAACTCAACGTCCATCTCGTAGCCGTAGTTGCAATCGAGAATATCCAAATAGGTTCCGTAGGTGTTGGTGAGTGTTTCTGTGTAGTCGTCCAAAGCCTTTTCTTCTACGTATCTGAAGTAGTCTGCCTCGGAACCGAATGCCTTAACAAAGAAACCTGCAATGTTCGAAAGGTTGCATACAAGAATTAACGCAAGAAGTGCCGCGCCAATACCGATCAACACCTTTTTGTGTCCTTTTACAAATCCGAGAAGTTTTGACACAATGTCCTCGGATCCTGCAGCGTTCTCGTTATTTGTGGTAGTTTCGGGTGCATCTGCAACAGGTTGCTCGGAAATAACGGCATCTTCTTTTTGCTCGGTTTCGGGAGCAGTTAAATCGGTACCGCATTCGGGGCAAATCTGGGCATCATCGAGGATTTCTTTGCCGCAATTTTTGCACAACATAATAATACCTATAGCATCTAAATTTCTGATGCTATTTCTCCTTTCTTAACTTTGTAAAGATTATACCACCAATTTACACCAAAATCAATAGTTATTTTTAATTTGTTAACAAATCAACTTTTTACTATTTTCCTCAAAAAAGATTGTTGGCGGATGTGGCTATTGACAAATTCGGTCGAAAATATTATAATAACTGCAAAATAGACCGTGGGTTGTATGTTCTAATGGTCTTAAAATTTAGTATAACTTTGAAAGGGTAACGAATCATGGGCAAATTTGTAGTTAAAGAAACAGCTACCGGTTTTAAGTTTGATCTTAAAGCAGGTAACGGCGAGGTTATCGCGACTTCTGAAGTTTATAACACCAAGGCAGCGTGCCTTAACGGTATCGAAAGCGTTAAGAGTAACTGTGTAGGCGAGATCGAAGATCAGACTGTTGAGCCTGTTGCAACCGTGAAGCATCCCAAGTTCGAAATGTACGAGGATAAGGCGGGCGAATACCGTTTCCGTTTGAAGGCAAAGAACGGCGAAGTTATTGCTGTATCCGAGGGCTATAAGACAAAGGCTAGCTGCGAAAACGGCATAGAAAGTGTTAAGAAAAACGCTCCCGACGCTGAAATAGCAGAATAAATATACTCTCTAAAGATAAAAACCTGATTTTTAGATTACAATCGGTCAAATGGGCTGTTGCATTCCGAATGCGACAGCCTCTTTTTGTTGCGACGATACAGCGGCATGAAAATGAAAATGCGAATGCAAGGGGTGCGGCATTAATTTTGAAAATATCTATTGCAATTTTATTTTAATATGCTATAATATATGGTGTATGTTAAATTAGGGGTATTATAGGTTGCGAATGTATTTAGCATGCTTGAATTTATGATCGCGCGGCAGCTGCGGTGCGATGATGGTTTACGGAGAAAAGTAAAAATGAGTAATGTCGAAAAACAAAACGGAGAATATTACACTATAGATTTGATGCACATCGTAAAAACATTGTGGAAACGGGCGTGGGCAATTGTACTTGCGGGTATCATTTGCGGCGCTATCGGGTTTTCGCTCGCGTCATTTGTTATTTCGCCGAAATATTCTTCGTCAATAATGTTGTATGTTAACAATAGTTCTCTTTCGATAGGAAGTACAAATTTCAGTATCACTACGTCGGAATTGACTGCGGCACAAAGCCTTGCAAAGACATATACCGTTATTTTGAAAAACCGCACCTCTCTTAATCAGGTTATCGAAAAAAGCGGTGTATCTTATACATACGAGGAATTGGATGAAATGATAAGCGCCTCCACCGTTAACGATACCGAAGTGCTCAGAATTACCGTTACATCCGAGGATCCGTATGAGGCGGCAAATATAGTAAACTGCATCGCAGAGATTCTGCCTGCAAGGATAGCCGAGATCATCGAGGGTGCATCGATGGAGGTTGTAGACTCCGGCGTGGCAAACACCAAAAAAATAGCACCCAGTATTATGCAATATACCGTTATAGGTTTGGTATTGGGCGTATTTGCATCGGCATTGGTTGTTGCTCTCCTTGCGTTGCTTGATGATACTATACATGATGAAGAATATATCCTTCAGAATTATAACTATCCCATCCTTGCTAAGATTCCTGATCTTCATGAGGAAGTGGATGCAAGTTACGGTTATTATAAAGATTCGTATAAAAAGAAGAACAGTAATTGAAAGCGTGGAAGAGTATAATGGGAAAGAAAAACCACTCAAAATCGTCTTTGTTTTCTGCAAATGATGAAAAAAAGTCACTGCACGAAAACTTAGGATTTACTGCAACCGAGCAGTATAAATTGCTGAGAACCAATCTATCTTTCACTTTGCCGGAAGGGGTCAAATGCCCTATAATCGGTGTGACAAGTTCACAAAGAGGCGAAGGCAAAAGTACGACCGCAATAAACCTTTCGTATGTTTTGGCGGCAAACGGCAAACGTGTTTTGTTAATAGACGGCGATTTAAGAATCCCCAGTATTGCAAAGAAAATGGATATTGCGAGTGCTCCCGGTCTGACAGATATACTAATGGGTTTGGAAAACGGACAAACCGGTGTTTTCAAAGCAAGAGTTTTGGAAAATTGGTATATATTGCCCTCGGGCGATCTTCCTCCTAACCCTTCGGAATTGTTGGGTTCTCAACGAATGGCGTCGGCTTTAAAAATTTTGTCCGAGAATTTCGATTATATAGTTATCGACCTGCCTCCGGTGAATGTAGTATCCGATGCGCTTGCAATATCGCACTTTATCACGGGTATGATCGTTGTTATCCGTGAGGATTATACCGAAAAGAAAGAATTGGAAAGCTGTATGCGTAATCTTAAACTTTCCAACGTAAATATACTTGGTTGTGTTTTGAATAGAGCGAACGCGGTCAGAGGAACTTACGGCAAAAAGAAGTATGACAAGTATCGCTATTACTCTAAAAATCCGAAAAAATGATACCGCTGATCGATTTTCACAGCCACATTCTTCCCAAAATGGATGACGGAAGCCGCAGTGTTGAAGAAAGCGTAGCGATGCTAAATATGCTTTCCGAGCAAAATGTCAGCAAGATTGCCGCAACACCTCATTTTAATGCGCGGCAAGAAACGGTTGAGACTTTTTTGCAACGCAGACTTGATTCATACGGTAAATTGAAGGAATTAATCCCATCGGGATGTCCGGATATTTCACTCGGTGCCGAGGTTGCGTATTACGAAGGAATAAGTGCCTTGAAATCCTTGGAAGACCTGTGTATCGGGAATGGCAGACTGCTTCTGTTGGAAATGCCTGTGTCGAAATGGAGCGAGTTTGCAATACGGGAATTGATCGAGATTTCTTGTTCCAATAATGTAAAGCTGGTTTTGGCACATATAGAACGGAGCATGAGTTTTCAACATCGTGATACAATGGAACGGCTTCTCGAAAACGACATTTTGATGCAGTCAAATGCCGGATACTTCAGTGGATTTTTAACAAAACATAAAGCATGTAAAATGTTAAAAAACGGTCGAATACATTTGATCGGTTCGGATTGTCATAATACAACCGTACGCTCACCGCAAATCGGCAGGGCATATGTGACGATAGAAAAGCTTTTGGGAACAGAGTTTCTCGATAGATATTCCCATTATGTAGAAAAACATTTTGTTATATAAAAAACATCTAAATCATTCAAACAATTATTATTCTGAAAGGATGCATCAAAATGAAAAAAGCATTTGCATTAGTTTTGACATTTATAATGATAGCTGCAATGGGCGTTACTGCGTTTGCAGCCCCCAATGGTTTTATTGTCAGCCCATCCGCAAACAAAAATCCTACACTTGTTGATTGGGACCCTATCAGTCCGGATTGTAATGCGGGGTTGACAGTGACTCCTTTCGGCGATCGTGACAAATTGGACGATGAGTCTCGTGAACAGTTGGAAGCGGCACGCGACAGTATCGTTAATGCATCGGATTTGACCGAACTTAATGAAGATCTTAAGAAGAAGTCACAAAACGCAGGTATCGATGCCGATGATCTTGCGGTAAGCGATCTTTTTGATGTTGATTACACCGATTGCGATATACACGATGAACACAAAGGCTTCAAAGTATGGCTTGACAGTGACCAACTCGATAAATTTGTCGGTTTGATGCATTTCGACGGCGAGAATTGGACGCTTATTGACGATGCCGAAATCGATGAAGACGGATATCTTGTATTTTCTTCCGATAAGACCGGTCCCTTTGCTATTGTATTGAATACGGCAGAGAACGGCTCGGGATCCGATACGCCTCCTCAAACAGGCGACGATTTCCACTGGTGGATCTATGTTGCATTGATGGCAGTTTCGGCTGTTGCTCTTGTTATAATCGGTTTGAAGCTGAAAAAGGCAAAAGAACAGTAATAAAAAGGAAAGACGCTTATGTCTGTAACGAGGAAATATAGCACAAAAAAATTGCGCGTCATCGGCATTATTTTCTTGGTAGTATTTCTCGTGTCTGCAATGTTGCTCTTTTTAAGTATATGGGAGCGCAATCGGGGCGATTATCCCGAGCAAATTGATAACAGCGCAACTGATGTAGTTGTTAGGTATGACGGCAAGGATTATGTGTTAGAGGACAATATCGAAACCATTTTGATAATGGGTTTGGATAAATTCGATGTTGATATCGACGATACCGGATATACCAACGACCAGCAAGCGGATTTTATACTCCTCTATATAATAAACAATAAAAACAAGACCTGCTCGGCGCTTCAGATAAACAGAGATACCGTTGCAGAGATGAACATTCTCGGTGTCGCGGGCGAAAAGATCGGCACCAAAACTCAGCAGATTGCATTGGCACATACATATGGTAACGGGAATAAAGTGAGTTGCCGCAATACTGCCGATGCTGTGTCCAAACTGTTATTTAATGCGAAAATCAATCATTATATTTCGCTTACTATGGATGCCGTGCCTGTAATGAATGATTTTGTTGACGGCGTTGAAGTTACGGTTTTGGATGACTTTACGGGTATTGATGATACCCTTGTCAAGGGCGAGAACGTTGTATTAAAAGGCGAACATTCGCTTAATTATGTGCGCTCGCGTTACGGCATGGATGACAGCACAAACAGCAACAGAATGGTCAGACAGCGCCAGTATCTAAATGCGTTGCTTGATAAAATGCACCAAAAAAGCGAGCAAAACGAACACTTTGCGGCAGAAGCGATACTGAAGGTATCCGACTATATGGTTTCGGACTGTTCGGTGACGTATCTTGAGACTTTGTTTGAAAAAATTTCGGGTTATAGTTTCACCGAAATTTATACCATTGAGGGCGAATCAATCGTCGGTGAGAAA
>JAZTZF010000213.1:0-6592 GCA_045637325.1 Eubacteriales bacterium
TATTTTCCAAAGCTGTACAGTATGCAAATGGCGTATCTCCTATAGTTGTAACAGAAGCAGGGATTGTTATCTTTTTTAGTCTGTCGCAATAAGAAAATGCCGATTCGCGTATGCCTGTAACAGGAAAGCTGTTATATTCCAAAGGAATCACAATTTCAGTTGGCTTCCCAACGTAGCCTGTAACGGTGTAATGGGTTTGGTCTGCACTTAATGTGTATTTAACCCCCTGTGTATCTGTTATGGTTTCTGCTGCAGAAACGCCCAAGAGCGAAAAGGGAATAAGGGACAATATCATCACCGCCGAAAGTAGGATGGACAAAAACCTTTTCATAAACTTTCTCCTTTATTTATAAAATTTCACTGCGTTTTACGGCTTTATTTCTTCATCTTATTTACCTGCCGTTGTGCCATGACAAGGCGGTAATATCTGCCCTCGTTACGCATAAGCTCGTCGTGGGGGCCGACCTCTTCTATTTTGCCCTTCTCGAACACCACTATCTTGGTGGCGTTGCGCAGAGTAGACAGTCTGTGCGCGATTGCGATAGTGGTTCTGCCGCCCGAAAGGCGCGCTATTGCCTCTTGGATCTGCTTTTCGGTCTCGGTATCGAGCGAGCTTGTCGCCTCGTCGAGTATCAATATACGCGGGTTACGCAATATCGCGCGTGCGATCGCTATCCTCTGCCGTTCGCCGCCCGAAAGCGTATTGCCCCTATCGCCGACATAGGTATTGTATCCGTCGGGTTGTTTCATAATAAACTCGTGCGCGTTGGCAAGTTTTGCCGCACGGATGACCTCGTCGCGCGTGGCGCCGGGTTTTGCGTAGCAGATATTGCTGTATATCGTACCGTTAAACAGGAATGTTTCCTGCAGTACCACGCCTATCTGTGAGCGGTAGGAGTGCTGTTCCAGCGAGCGAATATCCTTTCCGTCTACGGTGATACTGCCCTCCGACACGTCATAAAGGCGCAAAACGAGGTTCGCCGCGGTGGTTTTGCCGACACCGCTTCTACCTACGAATCCTACCATTTCGCCTTTGTTTATCGTCAGGTCGATATTTTTAAGCACATATTCGGCATCGTTATAGCCGAAGCTGACGTCCCTAAACTCGATATCGCCGCGGATATTTTCGAGTATCTCGCCCTCGTCAAGGTTATCGCTTTTTTCGTCAAGAAGTTCGGTTATCTTAGCGAGCGAGGTGGTTGCGCGCGCGATCCTTCTCGGCACGTTTGCCATCCAGCGGATCGGCTCGTACATAAGCCCAACATAGCTGATAAACTGTGTCATGTCGCCCAGCGTGAACTCCGCCGTGCCCGAGGTGATAAACGACGGGTCGCCCACTAGCTGGCACCCCAAGAAGAACAACACCGCATACTCGCCTATCCCAAGCAAAAACGAGGCAAACGGCATTATCATGTTCCAGGTAAGCTCGTTTTTCTTGCTGATATCGGCTATGCGTTTTGCCGCGATGTCGAACCGTTTTTCCTCGCGTTTTTCGGTACCGTAGGTCTTTACTACGCGCATACCCGAAAATACATCGTGCATAAGCGTGCCTGCATCCGATTCCACCTGCCATTGACGGCGGTAGAGTCTATGCGTGAAAACATGCAGAACCCTAAACATGACCACCAGCAAGGGAATGGGGATGATGATGATTATAGTAAGTTTCCAGTTATAAATAAACAGCATTACGGCTATCGCGCCCAAGGTAAGTGCCTGCTGCAGCAAATTGGGAACCAGCCAGGTTATAAACTCGCGCAGTTGCTCGGTATCGTTCGAAACACGCTGTATCAGCTCGCCCGCGCTTCGGCGGTTAAGCCCTGTGAGCGACAGCTCCTGTATCTTGCGGTAGACATCCTCGCGCATTTTTATGATTATATCCTTCGATGCGCCTGCTACAAGCAATCTTCTTACCGCCACAACGATCGTTGACAGCAACCCCAAGCCTGCCATGCCGAGCACAAGCCATATAAATCCGCTTTTGTCCTCGGGCGGTGTCTGCGCTGTCAGGTAACCGTCGATTATCTGTTTTGTCAGCATAGGCAGTACAACGCTTATGGCAGAAACGGCTATAAGGCACAAACCTGCCGCAAGAAGTACCGCCATATGCGGTTTCATGTACGGGATCAAGCGCCCGAACAGCTTGCGTTTATCTATACATTTTTCGCAGCTTGTACGGCCGCGCGGATAGGGTCTGCCGCATTTCGGACAGCGGTCTATCTTCGGGTCGGGGATATCCTCGCCCTTGCGCGCGCCCTCTAATTTCCTCGCCGCTGCGCGGAAAACGGTTGCAAGCCGCATTTCTGCGCGGCAAAGCTCTATGTCGCCCTGTTCGTTGCTCGATTCCAGCGCGACACAGCCCCACAGCTGTACGAACCTTATCTCTCCGAGCGTCGAAAGCTCGATCACCCTCGTTTCGCCGTCTTTTCCCTCTCGGAAATACAGCTTTCCCTCGGACAGCGCGCAAACGCCGACGGTCTTTCCGTTATTAAAAGACAGGTCGTAATTGAATATATACGGTTTTTCTTCCGACACCGATTTTTTTAGTTCCTTCAGAACCTCATTAAACGGTGACGGCGGAGTTTTGCGTTTGAATAGTTTCATAATAAGCAATTAAACCCTGTTTACAGGTACAATTCTATCTTTTTATAGCTCTTTCTGTCGAGCTCGGCAACATCGTTTATGCGGTAGCGGTTGCCGTCAACATCGGTTATTATCAGCATTCCGCCGCCGACACGCGCTATATTGCGATAGGTGTCGTGCATCGAGAAGCTCATATCTCCCCTATCGGTCGAGACCTCCCAGAAGGAATAGTCGAGTTTTTCTTTTAGTGACTTTATCTTTTTCACCGTAGGGCAGAGATATTTTCTGTCCAGCTCGCCTCTGATTATCTCCTGAGATTCGTCGGGCAGTTCGTTCAAATTGCGTATCATCGCATACTCTCTGCCGTCCTTATTAAGCACCGATATATACTCGTCCGGTGTTTCGAACGGGAAACAGCGGTGGAAAAACACGCGCCCGAAATCCTGTTTTATCGGTGTTTTGTCTTCGTTCGCCTCTAAATCGTCCCCGAACTTCGGCAACACTGCCTCCATTGCCGGAAATCCGTTCTCGGTTCTGTAAAACCGCGAATTTTCTGCCGTAAGGTACACTACCTCCGCAAGATCCAAAAAATTCTCCATTTTTTTAGGGCCCGCGGTAGAGGTTTTATTTTAATCTAACCTCCCCACCGCGTGGACTTTCCTCTCTCTTTTTTTAGTGCCCGCGGTAGAGGTCTGATTTAATCTGACATCCCCACCGCGTGGGCGTAAGTTTTGTTTATTTGTTTTGTTTTTTTGTTTTTTTCTAAGGTTATTCGGCTATTCCGACGGTTTTCAGCGCCTCTGCCTGAAGTTTATACAGCTTGTAGTAAACTCCCTTTTGCTTTAGAAGTTCCGCCGCCGTGCCGCTTTCCGCCACGCGGCCGTTTTCTATTGCTATTAGCTTATCGGCATCACGCAGTGTGGACAGACGGTGCGCGATTATAACCGTCGTGCGGTTTTTTGTCAGTCTGTCGAGCGCCGCCTGTATATTGCGCTCGGTCTGGGTATCCATTGCGGCTGTCGCCTCGTCGAGAATAAGTATCTTTGGGTCGCGCAGCAATGCTCTCGCTATGGAAATACGCTGTTTTTCGCCGCCCGAAAGCTCTTTTTTGCCGAACCCTATCTCGGTATCGTAGCCGTCGGGGTATTTTACTATAAAATCGTGTGCCGATGCCGTCTTTGCCGCCGCTATTACCTGATCGCGCGTCGCTTCGGGGCAGGCATAACGGATATTTTCGAGTATGCTTCCGCGGAAGAGATAGGTTTCCTGCGAGACTATCGCAATATTCTCGCGCAGGTAGGAAAACGGAAGCTCTTTGATATTCACGCCGTCTACGTATACCCCGCCTGCTTTTACGTCATAAAGCCGTGTAAGCAGGTTGGCGAGCGTGCTTTTTCCCGCGCCGGTCTGCCCTACTATGCCGAGCGTACTGCCTGACGGAATATCAAAAGAAACATCCTCTATTACCTTGCGGTTTTCCACATAGGAAAACGACACGTTGCGGAATTCCACCTCACCCTTGCAAACCTCGGGTACTGTCGGGTTTGCCGACTCGCGCACGTCGGGCGTTGCATCGCGGATCTCGAACAGGCGTTGTATTGCGTTAAGCGTTTCGCTCCACCAGTTCGACACGTCGGCAAGCTGTTCGATAGGGCCGTAGATCAGCGAAAAATAGCCGATAAACGCCATCAATCTGCCGTAGCTCATGTCGCCAGTCGCGTTCATTACCTGCCAGCCGCCGATGCCCCACACCACATAGGAGCCTATCCTTAGAAGATAGTGCAAAAACGGGAAAACACGCGCCGAAAAGGTCTGTATCTCGTTCCTTGCGCGCGCAAGCTCCGTGTTGCGGTTGCTGAAACGGCGCATCTCCTCGTCCTCACGCGAGAATGATTTTACCACCCTCATGCCGTTCAATACGTCGGAAACGAGAGAGTTGAACGATCTGCGTTTGGAATAGCTTTTTGCGTGGAGCTTGTCAAACACGTTAAAAATAAACTTAAACGCCACGAAGAACAGCGGAATGGTTACAAAGGTATAGAGTGCCAAAACCACGTTCTGCGAAAGCATTACGAACATTATCACCGCAAGCTGAACCACGTTCAGCACGAGATACGGGAACCCGTCGCAGAAAAACCAATACAGCGTTAGGCTGTCGCTGTTTACCTGTGTCATCAAACCGCCCGTCTGGCGGTTGGTGAAGAACCCGAGCGACAGGTTGCTGATGGTGTTAAAAATCATCTTTTTAAGGTCGTACGTCACGTTCGCCGCCACGGATGAGCTTATTGCCCCCGAAAGCAGGTTTACCAACAGCGAAAGGATGCGGATCCCGATGATCAGCAACACTATGCTGATTACGTCCGCCGCGGTGGAGTTTATATCCCCCAGCACCTCATCATAAAAACGCTCGTTGCTGATATACGGCGTAACGACACCCAACGCCGCAATAAGACCGAACGACAGCAAAACCATTGCTATTGCGCGTTTGTAGCGGAAAAACAGCGTTGCCAGCCTTTTTACAAGGCGAGCCTTGTCCATACAGTTGGGACAGATACGAAGCTCGTCATCGGGGAAGCGTCTTCCGCACTTGGGGCAGACGTGCTTTTCGTAATTATCGTCCTTGTACTCGTCAAAATTAAGTTTGCCGTTCTTTTTTAGGTCGCCCAACGCGCGGCAGAACACCGCAGCCCCGTGTTTGTGCGCCGAAGAGAAGTTGAACACCAATTTTTCGTTGCCGTTTATCGTTGCAACCACTCTGCCCGTGGATATAAGCTGTTCTGCGGTCGGCTTTTCGAGCGTATCGAGCGCGATAATTTCGAAACGCGAAACCTTGAACTCCTCGCTCCTTGTTGCGTCGCCCAACGCGGTACGGCCTGCCGATGTGAACTCTATTATCCCCTCGGCAACCGCTATATTGTCCTGCGTGACCATAACGAAGCAATCGCCGCGGCTTCCGTCCTCGCGCAGGTCGCTGCGAAGTGACAAAAGCACACTATCGGGGTCTATCCCCTCGTATGCGAAATATTGCGATACCGAACCCGGTATCTTGTCAACCGATATCTTTTTCAAATCAGTACCTTTTTTCCTTAACTTTCTCTGCTTTAACCAAAGCATTTTAACAACTAATATAATACACCTATACCTATAAAAAATCAACTGTTTTTTGCGGTCTTGTTACTTTGTAAATATGCTCTGTTAACGAGAAAAAAGTGTTGCAATTTTTTGTATATTATATTATAATATATCCGACTATGTATACGGAGTAAGATCAGATGTGTGATAAAGCGGCATTCAACCGCACGAAAAAAGCTCTTTTTGATAAATATTTCGGCTTTTTGAACGATAAACAGAGAGAGGCCGTCTACTCCACCGAGGGACCTTTGCTGGTTCTGGCAGGCGCAGGAAGCGGAAAAACCACGGTTATAGTTAACCGTATTGCAAACATTATACTTTTCGGCCGCGCGGCAAGCACAAAGGAGATTCCCGAGAACGCAAGTGCACTGTTGCCGTTGATGGAAAACGCATTGAAAAACGGCAATTCCGACGAGGTTCGCGCGGTTTTGCAAAAATGCGCCGTCGAGCCTGCACCGCCTTACCGCGTGCTTTGTATTACCTTTACGAACAAGGCGGCAAGGGAGTTTAAGGAGAGGCTTGAGCAGACCTTGGGCGAGTGCGCGAGGGATATCTGGGCAGGCACCTTCCACTCGATCTGCGTGAGGATACTGCGCAGACACATTGATCTGCTTGGCTATAAAAACGATTTTACCATATACGATACAGACGATTGCAAAAAGCTGATATCCGAGATATTAAAGGAGCTTAATATTGCAGAAAGCACTCTGCCCCCGAAAACGGCGATATCCGCTATATCCAAGGCGAAAGAAAACGGCCGCACCGCAAAGGATGAACGGCTGGACGCAGGGCGGGATCGGCTGATGCACAATATCGCAAGCGTTTATGAGATTTATCAGGCAAGGCTTGCTTCGGCAAACGCGCTTGATTTTGACGATAT
>JAZTZF010000214.1:0-4241 GCA_045637325.1 Eubacteriales bacterium
AAGTATACAAATAAGTATGTTCGAACCATCGAGCGGAGGCAGAGGAATAAGATTAAATAACCCCAAACCGACGTTTAAAAGCATCGAGTAATAGAATATCATCTGTATGGCGTCTGCCGTTATGCCCGAAAGACCGCTGTAAAAGGCAATGTACGAGACAAGCACGTACAAAAATGCCGAAACAAACGCGACGATAAAATTCATCATCGGCCCTGCCAACGAGGTCAGCGCGAAATCGCGGCGCGGCTTTTTGAAATTGCGTGTGTTTACCGGCACCGGCTTTGCCCAGCCGAACCCGACAAGCAAAAGCATCAAAGAACCTAAGGGATCGAGGTGGTCCAATGGGTTGAGCGACAGTCTGCCGTCTGCTTTTGCAAGGCAATCGCCCAATTTATATGCCATATAACTGTGCGCCCATTCATGAAAAGTAAGCGCAGGCAGCAGTGCTATTACGGCGATCATCGCAAACAACAGCTTTTCCATCAATCCGCCGCTGCTGTTCAAAATATTAAGTAACAATTATATCAATCCTTGCCTTATTTTAAAAAATGAGAGTGAAAACGCGATCAGATCAATTTGATCATGGGTTTTTCCCACATTTCGGGGGCATCGTAACCCATCATGGTAACGATGGTTGCGGCAACGTTTGCAAGACCGTATTCGCCGTCAACAAACTCATATTTATCGCTGTAGAAATTATCATAAATATAGCAGGGCACGGGATTAAGAGTATGGCTGGTCTTTGCTTTGGGAGTGCCGTCGGAGTTGAGCTTTGCATTGCCGCTCTTCTTGTCGATTTCGTACATTTCGTCTGCGTTGCCGTGGTCGGCGGTGATGATTGCAACACCCTTTGCCTCGTCAACCGCTTTCAGAATTCTTGCAAGACAGATATCAAGCGCCTCTACCGACAATTTTGCCGCGATGAACGAGCCTGTGTGTCCTACCATGTCGCCGTTGGGGAAGTTTACGCGCAATACACCGAACTCGCCGTTTTTGATCTTGTCGATAAGAATATCGGTGATCTCGGCGCATTTCATCCAAGGTCTCTGCTCAAAAGGAACAACGTCGGAGGGAACCTCGATGTATTCTTCCAGTGTTTCGGAGAATTTTCCGCTGCGGTTGCCGTTCCAGAAATAGGTAACGTGGCCGTACTTCTGGGTTTCGCTTATTGCAAGCTGGGATACACCCTTGTTAACAAGGAATTCGCCCATTGTGTTGCTTATTTCGGGAGGAGAAACAAGGTATTTGGAGGGGATGTGAGCATCTCCGTCGTATTCGAGCATGCCCGAATACACTACCTTGGGAACGCGTACGCGGTCGAATTTATCAAATTCTTCGCCCGACTCGAACGCCTTGCTTATCTCGATAGAACGGTCGCCGCGGAAGTTGAAGAATACAACGCTGTCGCCGTCCTCAATTGTGCCGACGGGCTTGCCGTCCTTTGCGATTACGAACGGAGCAAGGTCCTGGTCGATCGCGCCGGTCTCGTTACGAAGCACGGTGATAGCCTCTTCCGCCGATGCGAACTGTCTGCCGTTGCCGAGAACGTGGGTGTTCCAACCCTTTTCGACCATAGCCCAGTTAGCCTCGTATCTGTCCATGGTAATAACCATTCTGCCGCCGCCCGAAGCGATGCAAACGTCAAAATTATCGTCCCTGAGCGAAGAAAGGAATTCCTCGAAAGGACAAACGTATTCGAGCGCGCTGGTTTCGCCGACGTCTCTGCCGTCGAGCAGTATATGGATGCGGACCTTCTTTATTCCGTCTTCTTTAGCGCGGATTATCATAGCCTTAAGATGGTCGACGTGGGAGTGTACGTTACCGTCCGAGAAAAGTCCCAAGAAGTGCAACGTGCCGTTCTTTGCGTTTGCCGAAACCTCTTTCCAGGTGTCGCTCTCGAACATTCTGCCCGAATCGATCGCCTCGGAAACGAGCTTTGCACCCTGTGCAAAAACCTGACCTGCGCCGAGCGCGTTGTGGCCGACCTCGGAGTTACCCATGTCGTCGTCAGAGGGGAGTCCGACTGCGGTGCCGTGTGCCTTAAGACTGAAACAGTGATATTTTTCGGACAGCATATCCAGAGTAGGAGTGTCAGCCGCCTTGATAGCGTTTCCGACCTCGCGGTTGCATATGCCGATACCGTCCATAACGATAGTGATTATAGGGCGCTTTTCTGCGCCGAAGATTCCGTTTGACATCTGTTTTTACCCTTTCGGTTGCAATAATATATTATAACAGTATAATTATACCGCTTTAATAAGTTTTTTTCAAGGCTTTTTGCCAATTATTTTATCACTATTTATTTGACATGAAGAAAAGATAGTGTTATAATAGAGTGATTAACTATGTTTTTAGTATGAGGTGCCGTATATGACAAGACGCGAATCGCGTGAAACAGCGATAACTCTGCTTTTTGAACGCAGTTTCGATTACGACCGCACTCCCGAGGAGATCATGGCTGCCGCCATGGAGGAACGCGAGGAGAAAATAAGCGGTTTTGCAAAGGAACTGTTCCTTCGTGCCGACGAGAATCTCGGTGATATTAACGAAAATATCGCGCGTTGCGCCGATAATTGGCGCATCGACCGCATCGACCGCGTGACTATTACAATACTGCGTCTTGCCGTGTGCGAGATCGACTATTTCCCCGAAATACCGATCGAGATCACGGTAAACGAGGCATTGGAGCTTGCGCGTCATTTCGGCGAGGAGGAGTCTGTCGGTTTTATAAACGGTGTTTTGGGCAAATATGCCAAGGGCAAGGAAAAGCCTAACGCCAAGCAGAAACCGTTATCTGCCGAAACCGAAGAAGATATCGATTCCGACGAGGCGAGCGAATGAACGGGCAAACCGTACTTACGCTTACGGTCGAACAGCTTAACACATATATAAAAGACTATTTGGGCACTTCTCCCTTGCTTTCCAAGGTGGTCGTCAAGGGCGAAATGTCGAACGTGCGTGTATACGGCGGCAGCGGCCATATATATTTTACCCTCAAGGACGAAAACTCGGCTATTCCCGCGACTATGTTCGGCGGAGCTTCGAAACTGAAGTTCAAACCCGAAAACGGAATGAAGGTGCTTTGTACCGGCAGAGTAGCGGTTTTTGTGCGCGACGGTCAGTATAGGCTGTATGCCGAGGAGATGGAGCCCGACGGTGTCGGCTCGCTCTACGTTGCATTCGAGCAGTTAAAGGCAAAATTGCAAGCTCAGGGGCTTTTTTCTCCCGAGCATAAGAAAAAAATACCGAAAATCCCGTTTTCGGTCGGTATAATCACCGCCCCCGGCGGTGCGGCGGTGCAGGATATGATAAACGTCACACACAGGCGGTTTCCTGCCGCGAAGCTATATCTGTACCCCTCGCTCGTGCAGGGACCTTCGGCTCCGGCACAGCTTATTTCGGCGTTAAAAACGCTGGATGAAAGCGGAATATGCGACGTTATTATCATCGGCAGAGGCGGCGGAAGCGCCGAGGATCTTTGGTGCTTCAATGACGAAAGTCTTGCGCATGCAGTGTATAATTGCAAAACTCCGATCATCTCTGCGGTAGGGCACGAGACCGATTTTACCATCTGCGATTTTGTTGCCGATCTCCGCGCCCCTACACCGAGCGCGGCGGCAGAGCTTGCGGTGCCCGATGTGCGCGAGCTGAAAAAGCAGTTCGGCAACGTCGAAAAACGCATGCTGCAGAATCTTGCATTAAAAACAAGTTATCTAAAACAAAAATTGTTAACGCTCTCGCAACGCCCTGTGCTTCAGAGCCCGAGAGGTTATTTTGACGAGCGAAGAATGACGTTGGCACGCGAGGAAGAAAAGCTTTTTTCGCTTGCCCAATCACGCATCGAGCGTGAACGCATGAAGCTGTTCGCCAAGGAAGAAAAATTAAAAAGCCTTGATCCGCTGTCCGTACTCGGTCGCGGTTTTTCGGTAGCTTTCGGCGCAGACGGAAAGGCGATAAAGAGCGTTTCGGAACTGCCGTCGGGTACCGAATTTGAGCTGATGTTAAGTGACGGTACGACACGTGCGGTAGCAAAATAAAGTTAGCCAAAGCATTGAAACTCGAACCGGCTTTTCAAGGTTAAATTTTTGTTGCTACAGCGTCAAAATACTCGTGAATACATTTAGTATTCACTCCGTTTTTTCCTTGTATCAACGAAAAATCATCCGCTTGAAAAGTCTTCGACCCAAAAGGGTCTGAATTTCGAGAAAATTTCAATGCAGAGGATGCGGCAATACGAGCGT
>JAZTZF010000215.1:0-3933 GCA_045637325.1 Eubacteriales bacterium
GAAATACCGAGCATTTCGGATATTTCTTCTATTCTCGACTCGCATTTAGGCGTTCCCAAATCTTCTGTAACCGACGCAAGATCGTCTCTCACTTTGTCTTTTATGAACAACATCTGCGGATCTTGCGGAAGGTATGCCAGACAGTTACTGTACAAGGTGTTTCCCTTGTAATCGGATATTTTTTTGCCTTCTATCAGTATCTTGCCGCGATATGGTTTATCAAGTGCGGCGATCAGGTTCAAAACCGTGGTCTTCCCTGCGCCGTTACCTCCGAGAAGCGAATATATCTCGCCCCTGTATACCTGCATAGAAGTATCGCGCAGAATATCAGGCTGATCCTTTTGATAGCGAAAGCTGACGTTTTTCAATTCGACTGCAATATCTTCGCTATGGCTGTAAACCACTTGATTATCGGTGCTTTCATTTACCGAAAAATGCCGTTCAAGGAAATCTCTTCCCTCTTTTACCGTTAGCGGACATTCATCCGAGATATTTAATGAATTATATATACGAACCGCACTCGGAAGACCGAGGCGCATCGGATGTGACGTTTGTATATCGGATAATTCTTTTCCGATTACCCTCGGTGCGTCGTATAACAGCAGTTTGCCGTTATCCATAAGTGCAATTTTGTCGGCTATGGGAAAAACCTCTTCCAGTCTGTGTTCTACAAGGATTATGGTCAATCCGAATTCGCGGTTGAGTTTTTGGAGAGTAGAAATGAATTCGCCTGCCGATATAGGATCGAGCTGACTTGTAGGCTCATCCAAAATCAAAATTTCGGGTTGCATTGCCATTATCGAAGCTAAATTAAGCAGTTGTTTCTGCCCGCCCGAAAGTTCATCGGTGTTTTTATGAAACCATTCCTGTATACCGAAATAACTTGCCATTTCCCCTACTCTACGGCGGATAATTTCGGACGGAATACCCATGTTTTCCAGCCCGAAAGCAAGCTCGTGCCATACTTTGTCGGTTACGATCTGCGAATCGGGATTTTGAAACACATATCCTATATCGCTTGCGCTGATTTTATCATCAAGTTCGTCTTGGGGTATCCCTTTATAAAACACTTCGCCTGATTTTTCACCGACAGGCGCAATTTCTTTTTTTATTAATTTCAAAAGCGTAGTCTTTCCGCATCCCGATTCTCCGCAGAGAACGATAAACTCGCCGTTGTTTACAGTCAAAGAGATATCGGTTATCGCATCTTTTTTCGCATTAGGATATCTGAAACTCAAATTCTCGATACGCAATATTTCCACATCAGAATCTCCTTAATTTCAATGATAAACGGCAAAAAAGATAAAATACCGAATGCGATATATGCAAAAACCGACAAAACAGACGGATTAGATATAACGATTTGCGGATAGCAGTTAAACGCAGTTGCTCCCGACGCGGCACCAATTAGTATAACGGTGCACAATATAGCACAGATCGACAGCATCAGAGCGTCCTTTTTATGAAAAATATAAAGAGAAAAATCGGTTCTTCCCTTGATGCCGTAGCCGCGTGATTTCATCGAAAGCGATGTTTCTATCGAATTTTCCAGTGCCCACGCAACCATTGCCGAAAAGACATTTATCCTGCTTTTTAGCTTGTGCGTATAGTCGTCAGAACTATACGCTCCTAAGGCTTTTTGTGCTCTTGACACCTTCTTTGTCCGTCTGATAAACATAGGTATAAATCTGAGCGACATTGAAAGTATAAGTGACAATTTGGGAATGATTTTCCCGAAAAGATAAAGGAATTTTTCGGTACCCATTACCAAACTCATACATTTGCACCACAAAATCGTTCCAAGCACCGTTACGGCGAGTATAATCCCGTAAACAAAAGACTCGAGCGTGATGGGATTTCCGTTTAAGAAGAACAGCGTTGTGACGCCGTTATGCGAAAACAAGGGATTTGTTAACGCAACAGTTACGAATACCGCTATATAAAACCACACACCGCCGATATTTTGTTTGTCGCGTTGTAACAGAAGGCAGAATGAAAAACCGCCCAACAATGCCAGTATTTGAAAAATAGGGTTCGTGACGAACATAACAAACAGCAATACAGCCAAAAAATATACGATAAGTACAAACGGATGATAGCTGCAAAAGGCCTTCATATGTAATCGTCTCCTATAGAAACCGGATAGAGTTTTTCATCTTCTCGGTGCAGAGTTCTTTATACTGTGTCTTCTTTTCGGTATAATCTTCTGTATTATAACACCATTTTGCTTTTTTTGCAAGAGATAAAAGCAGAATTTGAAGTATTTTGACAATGATAAAAAAACAAAAAAGCTGTTACAAAATTCGCTTTTGCAACAGCTCTTTTTATGGATTTTATTCTTCAACGGCAATCAAGAGAAGGCGGTCATCGCGTGCGGCACCGTAACAGGTGGACAGCGTAATGATTTTCTTGCCGTATTCGGGTGTTACGCCTGTTTCGTACAGTGATTTTGACATTATGCGCTCTATATTTTTGCTATATTGCGCCGGGTCGGAAAAAGAGCTGTACGAGTACCAAGGATCGACCGATTTTACCGAAGATACGGCAAATATTCTATATGTTTTACAACCTTCGACCGTCTCGAATTCGATATACGGATGTGACGAAAAATATTCTTTATCAATATATTTTCTTATCGAGCCGAACATCGAGCCGTCGTTAATGTTGTGACCGTAGATGATGAGATTATCGCTGTCAAGCGTGCATCTGTAATCCAAAAACGGCACTCCGTACACACTATACTTAAGGTCAAAGCTCAAATTAAGATACTTCTCGGGGTTATCGGGAGTGTGCATCACGGGGTAATTAACCTTGGTATCTTCTATGAAAACCCATCCCACGCAATGCTCGTTACGCGAAATCAGCGGTGTGAGATCGCGTTTGTGGATTATCGGCTTTTTGGTTTCGGCTTCGCCGGAAAAATCGGGTGATTCTTCCGTGTCGGTCTGTGACGAATAAACGTCACCACCGTACAAAATTTCTTCGCTGATATCGGATAACATTACCATTTCCGCCAGCTCGTCGAAGGTGTCGCCGTCTCTTTCCCTAATAAAATACTGGCGCAGAAGTACAGCACCGCTGATGATAAATACGGCAGAAAAAACCACAAGCAATATGATTAACAACGTTTTTTGTTTTCTTGCCATAAATACCTCAACGTCGGTTACAACGAGTTGTTTTGATTAGCGGATACCGTATTTTTCGATAATATAGTCCATATCCTTATCGCCTCTGCCCGAGAGCGTGATAAGCACGGAACCCTTGCCCATTGTTTTTGCAAGTTTCATACCGTAGGCAACTGCATGGGAGCTTTCGATCGCAGGAATTATGCCCTCAAGACGAGAAAGCGTGAAAAATGCATCTATAGTTTCGTCGTCGCTGACAACGTCGTATTTTACTCTGCCGAGGTCATGCAGAAAAGCATGCTCGGGGCCCGAAGAAGGATAATCAAGACCGCTTGCTACTGAGTAAACGGGAGCAGGATCGCCGTTTTCGTCCTTGAGCATAATGCTGTTAAATCCATGCATTATACCCTCGGTTCCGTACTGCAGGCTGGCGGCATGGTCACCTAATTGAGTACCTCTGCCGAGCGGCTCTACGCCGTAAATATCTACAGGATCATTTAGGAATCCTGCAAACGTGCCCATTGCGTTCGAACCGCCGCCGACACATGCGACTACAGCATCAGGAAGTTCGCCCGTCATCTCGATAAACTGCTCTCTTGCCTCTATTCCCACTATGCTCTGGAAATCGCGTACCATCATCGGGAACGGATGAGGACCAACTACAGAACCGATACAGTATATAGCATCTTTATACTCTCTTGCATATGCCTCGAAAGCGGCATCAACCGCCTCTTTCAGAGTAGCAAGGCCGTGCGTTACCTCTATAACGTTTGCGCCGAGAATCTTCATTCTGGCGACATTGGGAGCC
>JAZTZF010000216.1:0-3691 GCA_045637325.1 Eubacteriales bacterium
ATTGCGAACAAAAGGTGTCTGATTTTATGATCCATATGCACCTAATAATGATAATAGTGCTTGTATAGTACCGAATATAAACAACACAACAGAAACAAATATTAAATTGCCACCTATTTTGCTGTTCTTGTCTTTTAAATACTTTCCGCCAAAAAACATAGCGATACAAAGTGGCGAACACATCACAAAAGCCAATAAGCCTTGTACGCGTTGGTTGGGAGTATAATCTGGAATGAGATTGCTCAACACAAAAAATCCAATAAAAAAGATTACAAATATTGCCAAAGAAATTATACCGATTTTTTTATTTTTATCAAGGTTTTTCATTTTGAGTTCTCCTTTGCAGTGTTGATAGACGATATCAGCATAACACGAATGCTCGTGCAACCCGAATCAAGAGACTTATATTCATTTTCGCTAATATAATTGGTCTTGTATAGTAGCTCTAGCCAATATCCCGTTTCGTTTGCTTCCTTGAGTGCGATTTGCAATTTTGCAATAAAATCCGCCTTGCCGTGAGCATACTGTGCTTCACGGATGTTTGCGCCAATGGATGTACCACTTCTACCTATTTGGTTGGATATGATGGATTCTCGTTTTTCCTTTAATGACTTTACAAGATTTATTATTTGAACTGCAAAGTCCATAGATTGTGAGCGGAGTTTAGACTCGGACACGATATACACCTCAGTTTTACAATTATTATATCACATATTCTAATATATTTCAATAGTGAAGTTGCGGCTTCGCCGCAGTGAAGTTATGCCTTACGGCATAGTGAAGTTGCTCCTTCGCCGCAGTGAAGTTAAGTGTTCCGCATATCGTGCCGAAGGCACACTTCACGCACGAAGTGCGCTTCACGAACTGCTTGCAGTTCTCTTCACGTTCCGCTTGCGGAACACTTAGTTGAAAAAAGCACCTGCTTTCGCAAGTGCTTTTTTCTGGTGGGGGAAGGTGGATTCGAACCACCGAAGTCAGTGACAACAGATTTACAGTCTGCCCCCTTTGGCCGCTCGGGAATTCCCCCATGTAGATATTTCATTGTGTGCAGTAGGTGTTTTTGGAGCTGGTGAAGGGAGTCGAACCCCCAACCTACTGATTACAAATCAGTTGCTCTGCCATTGAGCTACACCAGCATCTCGCTCACGCCAGCGAGGTGTAGTATAACACATACGAACGCAGTTGTCAATCCCTTTTTGTAATTTTTTTATTCTAATTTCGACCGAATATAACCGATAGCGCAAATTATAAGTTAAAAGTCAGTCATAATTGCTGTTTGTCGTTGAAAATTATAAATAAATATGTTATAATTTTTTTGTATTTAATATATTTACAGGCGAGGTACATATAATGATTTTCACAAACTTCAAAAACGATAAACTCTCGCTTCTCGGTTTCGGCGCCATGCGTCTGCCGACGCTCGAAAACGGCAAGATAGACGAAATTCAGGTTAGGGAAATGGTGGCGCATGCGATCGAAAACGGAGTGAACTATTTCGATACCGCATATCCATATCATAACGGGGAATCCGAACTGGTTATGGGAAGAATATTAAAAGAATTTCCGCGCGATTCCTACCGCCTTGCGACAAAATATCCCGGCCATCAGATCAGTGATATTTACGATCCTGCCGCGGTTTTTGAACATCAACTCAAAAAGTGCGGAGTTGATTATTTCGACTATTATCTCTTGCATAATGTCTACGAGAATTCATACGATGTCTACACCGATTCGCGCTGGGGAATACTCGATTATTTCCGCGAGCAAAAAAGATTGGGCAGAATCAAGCACCTTGGCTTTTCAACGCACGGCGGCATCGAAGTAATGAAGAAGTTTCTTGATTATTGCGGAAAAGATATGGAGTTTTGCCAAATACAGCTAAACTACCTCGATTGGACTTTGCAGAACGCAAAAGCAAAATGCGACCTGCTTGCCGAATACAATGTTCCCGTATGGGTTATGGAACCTGTCCGCGGCGGCAAATTGGCAAATCTCGACGAGGCAAGCAACGCAAAACTCAAGAACCTTCGCCCTGATGAATCTGTTGCGGCATGGAGTTTCCGCTTCCTGCAGAGCATTCCGAATATAGCCGTGGTTCTAAGCGGTATGTCAAACATGGAACAGATAAAGGATAATGTCAAGACATTCGAATGTTCAAAACCGCTTTCCGAACAGGAACTTTCTGTAATTCTTGATATTGCCGAGGGGATGAAGAACTCGATTCCTTGTACCGCTTGCGGATATTGTAAAGATGGTTGTCCTAATGGGATAAATATCCCGATGATGATAGAACTTCTAAACGAAATGCGTGTTGCACCCGTCACAAATGCGTCTATGCGCGTAGAGTTTTTGCCGATAGAACAGCAACCAAAATCCTGTATAAATTGCGGAAATTGCGTTTCTATCTGTCCCCAAAATATAGATATACCCAAACATCTGGCATCGCTTGCCGAATATGTGGAAAAACTACCTTCGTGGGCAGAAATCAGCCGTCAGCGTGCAGAAGCGGCGAAAAAATTAAAAAAAGAACAATAAAACGCTATTAATTAATAAATTTTAATCACTAACACTTTCGGAGGAATAATATGGCACAGAAGATTCTGAAAAGAAACGAAGTCCCCGTTGAAAATACATGGAACCTTGCTGATATGTTCGAAAGCGACGATGCATGGCTTGCGGAATATGAGTCGTTGAAAGCGCTTCCCGCTAAAATAGAGGAATATAAAGGCAAACTCGGAAAAAGCGCATTTGATCTGCTTTCTTTCTTGAAATTAGACGATGAAATAGAACTGCGCCTCACGCCGCTATACGGCTATGCAAGTTGCAAGAGCGACGAGGATACCGCTGACGGCTTTTATCAGGATTTTCGCGGCAAGGCAACCGCGGTATATGTGGCAATTTCCGGCGCGGCTTCGTTTGCCACCCCCGAGATTATGGCGATCCCCGAGGATATGCTCGAGGCGTTTTATAAGGCAGAACCGCAACTGGAGACCTATCGCCGTTCTATCTACCGCATCCGTCGCCGCGCCGCACATGTGCTTAGCCCCGAGTGCGAGCTTATCCTTGCATCGGCAGGAGAAATGGCAGACGGACCCGAAAATATCGGCTCTGTTCTTCGCAATGCCGATATGAAATTCCCCTCGGTAACCGATAAAAACGGCAACGAATTTCCGCTCACCGGCGGCACTTTCGTTCCCTTGCTGGAAAATGCGGACGTCGATTTTCGCAAGCAGGTTTTCAAAACCTATTATAACCGCCTCGGCGAGTTCAAAAATACCATTGCCGCTACTCTCGACGCACAGTTCAAGCAACTACGCTTTTTTGCCGATGCGCGTAAATACAAAAGTACAATAGAGGCGTCTTTAGACCGCACCGAAGTTCCCATAGAGGTGTATCATAACCTTATATCCGCTGTTCGCGACAACATGGATAAAATGTACCGTTATGTCGCGCTTCGCAAGAAATTATTGGGTTTGGACGAACTTCATATGTACGATGTTTATGCACCGATAGTTTCGGATGCGGCATCCGAGATCTCATACGAGGAAGCGAAACAAACCATCCTCGAGGCACTTGCAGTTTTGGGCGAAGATTATATCGAACTTCTTAACGAGGGATTTAATAACCGCTGGATCGACGTGTACGAAAACGAGGGCAAGCGCGGCGGCGCATACTCATCGGGCAACAGCAG
>JAZTZF010000217.1:0-1875 GCA_045637325.1 Eubacteriales bacterium
CAAACCTTTGATTTGACTACGCGAACTGTAAAGCATCGAATTAACGCTTATCGTTGCGACAGCGATTACGGTTGCCGCAGAGAGGATGTACAAACCGTTGCCTGTGGCACTGCAAATATAAATATCAATTATCATTGCAACCGTAGTGGCAAGTGTGATCAGCATAAAAGTTCTTAATCCGGCAGAATGCCGCTTGCTCGATCTCTCGCACCCGATAATCGCGGCAAGCGTAATTGCGACTGCGATTCTAAGCAAAACAGACTCAAACCCGAGCCCTTTAGCCCATTCTCCGAGCAGATTTGCAATAGGGTCATTGAATATTATGTTCATGGCGATATCCTATCTCCTTTTGAAGTGTCTGAATCTGAACGCATTGATGTTATTCTCGTACTGTTCCTCGGCGGCGTTTGTAAATGCCTGCTCCTCTTCGGAAACGGTGCGTTCGGGCAGTTCATCCTGAATTTTGTGTATTCGCTCTATAAGCATTTCGAGCTGTGTTTTCTTTTCGCCCTGTTCGTTCAATTCGCTCACGGCTACAATCTCTTCCAATTTGTCGGAGTAAGAACCCGACAGATGCAACGACAGTTTTGCACATACAGGACCTACGAGCTCGTACAAGATGCTGGACGCGAGAATTATCGTCTGCAGAGCATCACCTGCCTCGCCACCCAAAGTTCGCGCACCGAGCGCTGCAAGGCCTATAGCGACGCCTGCTTGCGGAATAAGAGCCAAACCGAGATAATTTCGTATGTTGCGTGCGTTTTTTGTGATTATACAGCCGAGGAAAGCTCCGCCGTATTTGCTTATGATTCGAATTATAAAATAAAGTATGCCAACCGTAAGCAGAGAAACCGCACCAACGGTCGAGGATTGGCTCGTCAATGCGCTAAGGTCAAAACATGTTCCCGAGCGAACAAAGAAGAGTAACAGTATCGGTGGGTTGAAGTAATTTAGTTGCTTGAATAGCTTGTCGTCATCGGTGAAATTGAAATAAAAGGTTCCCATGGACATACAGCCCAATAGGGGAGAGATGTCGAGCACAACACATATTCCGCAAAAAGCGAAAAGGAACGCGATCATAATAATAAGTCGGTTGTCGGTCGAGCGCTTCTTTTGCAAAAGAGGCTTCATAAGAAGACCGAATACGCAACCGAGCAGAAGAACACCAATGTTCGAAAGCATGGGAAGAAAAATGTCGGCGGCGCTGAATCTGTTTCCCGAAAGCGACGATGAAGCAAGCGAAATAGCAACGCTGTACGCCAAAAGTCCGATAATATTGTCAAGCGCGACCACCTGCAAAAGAGTGTCTACAAAACTACCCTTGGCGCCGGTCTGCCGTATCGTCATCATCGTCGAGGCAGGCGCAGTGGTTGCGGCAAGTGCCGAAAGCACGATAGAGAAGGCAAGACTTAACTTGAGCACCCAGTAAGTAAGAACAAAAATCGCAATCGAGGCAAAACATGCTTCAAAGAGAGTTATTACACAGACCTTCAAACCGTTCTTCTTCAGTGATGAAAAACGGAAAAACTGACCCGTACTGAAAGCAATAAAAGCCAACGCAATATCCGAAAGAAAATCCATGCCGTCTATTACCGTTTGCGGGATCAGATCGAGACAAAACGGACCTATAAGAATACCCGTAACGATATATGCGGTAACATTTGGCAATTTCAGTTTCTTTGTAATTCGGGTCATCAAAAAGGCAAGGAACAGCATTAATGAGACCGAAATAATAACGGCTGCGGATGGGGAAGACTCCTCTGCTTTATGTAGTATATCGGTAAGCATCCAAAAACGCGCTCCTTTCTTCTGAAATGACATTTTGTTTGAGAATATTTTATTATATTTTTATAAATATGTCAAGTTATTTGCCGT
>JAZTZF010000218.1:0-11238 GCA_045637325.1 Eubacteriales bacterium
ATTTTTTTATAACCAATACCTTTCAGTCGAAACGGCGCACCGCCCAAAAGCTGACCGTTTATCTTTTCGCGCTTGTTTAACGCAATTCCTACCTCGGCATATTTTAGCCCCATGCCAAAAAAGGAGCATACCCACATCCAAAATATACTTCCTGCTCCGCCTACGGCAATGCCGTAGCCGACACCCACTATACTGCCTACTCCGACCGTTCCGCCGAGTGCCGTCGCAACCGCCGCAAAGGGTGAGATTCCGTTGTTTTTGCGGAACTTCAGTGTTCCTAAGGTATCACGAATAGTACCTAAAATCGCCTTCGGTTTGTAAAATGCGCATTTTCGGGTAAAATAAATTCCGGAAACAAGCAACAAAACGATTGTCGGAACACCCCATACGATATTTTTTATTGCTGAAAGAATGGACATCGCTACTCTATAGCTCCTAATAATTATTGACTTTTTTAGTGAAATATGGTATATTTAGAAAAGTATTCAGTCGAAAGGATAAGGTGATCGCTTTGGCAGAAACTGTATTCAAAAAAACTTTTAAGGGTTATGACACAAATCAGGTTGATGAATTTATCGTTTCTTTGAGCGACAAATACGCACAGAACGAGAATGAACTTACCGATAAACTTCATGCTGCGGAATCCGAGATCGAAAGATTGAAAAAGGAAATCGCAGATATGCGCAAATCGAACGACCAAAACGAGCGCGATCATGCTGCCGAGCTTGTCGAAAAGCAGAAGGAATATGATGCACTTTGTGCCGAAATCGGTGAGAAAATGGTGATCGCGGACAAACGCGCGGCAGATATTATAAAAAATGCCGAAAAAGAGGCATCTCTTATACTTACCAACGCCCGCCGCACAAGCGAGACCGAGGCAAAGGCAATACGGCTTCGCGCAGAAGGCGAGGCATCGAAACTGATCGAGGAAACCCGTCGCAAATGCGAATCGGTTTCTGCCGCAGCTGACGAATTCCGTGCGCGCCAGAACGAGATGAGCCGTTCTATCAGAGATACGGAGGACCGTTTTGCAAGCGCGTTGAACAAACTGCGCGAAGGTTTTTCCGAACAAGAGTGCGAAGTTTCTTCCGAACAGGAGTAATAATATGAATATCCAAGAAGCTGTAAAAAACTATTTTTCCAATGCCGACTTGCGCAGTCAGGCTATTGCCGACCTCGCGGAAATAATTGCAATCCCCTCTGTCGCAGGAGATCCCGACGGCAAATTTCCTTACGGCAAAGCGTGTGCCGATGCTCTTGACAAGGCGGCTGAAATTGCAGGAAAGTACGGCTTCAAAGTAGAAAACCACGATTATCACTGTTTGAGCGTTCTTTACGGCGACAGCGAAAAAGAGGTTGGCATAGTTTGTCACCTTGATGTTGTTCCTGCCGGAGACGGTTGGAGCGTTGAGCCCTATGCGCTTACCGAAAAAGACGGTCTTTTGATAGGCAGAGGTACGCACGATGACAAAGGTCCTTTTATTCAAGGGCTTTATACCTTGCGTTTTTTCAAAGAAAACAACATAAAACTTCCCTTTACCATACGTCTTATTCTCGGAAGCGACGAGGAAGTCGGCAGTACCGACCTTAGGTATTTCCAGACCGTACGCAAGCCGCCGATGTTTTCGTTTACCCCCGATTCGAGTTTTCCCGTTTGCATCGGAGAAAAAGGTATTCTTTCGGTCTGGGCAGAGTTCCCTGCCCTGTCGGACAATATAAAAGAGTTTCGCGGCGGTACGGTTTCCAATGCGGTTGCAGGCGCCGCTTATGCGATCGTCGATACCGACAAGCCTCTTTCGGGCAACGAGAATATTACCATATCAAAATGCGAAAATCTTATACGCATAGATGCAAAAGGCAAATCCGCCCACGCTGCCATGCCGGAATCGGGTGTTAATGCAATAAGTTTGCTTGCCGATTATATTCTTAAAAACCAAATTGTCGATAACAACAAGACACTTGAGTTTATTCGTGCGTCAACCTGCGAATATCTTGGCAAAACGCTCGGTATAGATGCAGAAAACAAGGATTTCGGTTATCTTACCTGTGTCGGCGGTGTTATTAACGGCAACGGCGAAAAAACCGTTCTGTCCTACAATATACGCTATCTGCCCGATACTCCGTCGGAAGATATAATTTCAACCATCAAAAAGGCGATAGAACCGTACGGCGGCAGAGTTTCGTCGGCGCATGCATCCGAAGGGTATTTTGTTTCTGCCGACGATAAAAAGATAGTTGCGCTTACCTCGGCATGCGAGGACGTGCTTTTGACCAAATGCGAGCCCTACACGATGGGCGGCGGCACCTATGCACGCAGTCTGCCGAATACCGTGGCTTTCGGTTCGGGGATAGAATCCGAGCGTTATCTATTGGGTGACGAGCGCGGAAACGCACACCAGCGCGACGAATATATCTCGGTAAAAGAGCTTTTTATGGGCATGGAGATCTATTCTTTGGCAATCGGCAATCTTTCGGATATACTGTAATTCAACAGTTCAAACGGAACCTCTTTTGCAATATTTTGTTTTAACACGGCGTTTGCGTTTAATATGCAAACGCCTTTCTCTTTGTCTACCGTAATTTCGGTCTCGCAAGACAGAACTTCCAAATCCAGTTCCGCGAGATAATCCGAAAGCTCCTGCTGTGCAAGAATCTCTGCCTTGGTTTCGTCTATAGGGAGCGACTCGAGCAGATATTCGCTGTATGTGACGCTGAAAACCTTTATCGGCAATTCTATAAAGCCAAACAGCTTTATATCCTTTTCGGCGGTCACGGCATCGAAGTACTCGTAATCGCATTCCAACGAAGAAACAAACGGTATCTCCCAACCCAAAACTGTATATGTGCGTTTTCTTTCGGTTTTCCCTGTGTAAACCTTGCTTACGCGCGACAGCGGTATTTCGGAAACAAAATTTTCGTTCACCGCGGCATAAACTATCCCACGCGCATGCGTCGGGCGGAAACTGCCGTTGCTCCCCTCTATAAACGAGTTTATAAGCAATTCGCCTTTATACACCACATCGCCCTCCTGCACCTCGGGAGTGCCGTCGGCGGCATCGATGTCGATTATCACTCCGTCGCGCTCGGCAACGACATTAAAAAATCCGTTTTCATTAATAATGTCGGGAATTGCCTTGCGTTCCAAAACCGAAACATTAAGATGTGTTCCTTTAATACTTATTGCGACAGAAGATAGCTCACGACAGCTCATAAGCAACCTGTTCGCGTCGCCCGAAACATCTATACGCGGGATAAAGCTCCCGACAGATATTCCACAATCGTCAAGCGCACGCTCTATCTCGGCAACCGTCATTTCGGTGTTTCCGCTAACGGTTATCTTCCATACGAAAAGCTGTGAAAACAGCATGAAAAACAAAGCGAACATCAAACCGAAAAACATTCCGAACCGCTTGCGGTAACGCGAAAAGAAGAAAGGCAGTCCTTTTTGTGCCGTTATTTCGAGCAAAACGCCCGACTCACGCGCGAGCGCGGTTATCTGCTCGGCATTAAATATAGAGGCGCGAAACGAAACACGGTCATCAAGTATTTTGCTGTTCCAAAAATACAATCGGTTTTCTGCCAGCAAGGTGGCGAAGCGAGAAAAGGATTTGGCGTCGGTTTCAAAAACATATTCACCGAAAACACTGTGCAAAAGCCTATATAAACTCAACGCGGTCTATCCTCCCGTCAACTGCTATGACCGATTCGCTCAGGTGCCTGAGCTCCAGTCCGTTTCCGCACACGGCAACACCATATTCGCCGTTAGAGAGCACTATACGCTCGGGCGAATAAAGCTCTATACGGCAATAACCCTCGGCAAGAACCGTTTCTCTGCCTCTCACTTCGATATATACGCGCGTTTCGTTTTTGAATAATTCCGAAAACCATTTCATAAAACTGTTCACCGCTTCAATATACTCATTTCGGAGTGATTTTATGAAAACACGAAGCCTAATTTCTTCGGTTGCGGATTCGGTTTTGATTTTTTTGTTTGTATATCTTATACTTTTTCCGCAAAACGCCTCGAATCCGACAAGAGATGCACTTGCATTCTGCGCGAAAACACTCGTGCCATCGCTTTTTATATATATGGTTCTGGCAAAGACGGTCGTATCACTGCCCATAACCGAAAAGCTTGCAAAAACGATAGGGCTTGCACCCATCGTGCTTATAATGGGAACACTGTGCGGAGTTCCCGTCGGAGCAAAAACAGCAGTTGCGCTATACGAAAGCGGAAAAATAAAAAAAAAATACGCCGAGTACCTCTGCTCCTTCACAAATAATGCAAGCGTATCTTTTGTTCTGGGATTTGTAGGTGCAGAGCTTTTCGGGAATATTAAAATCGGGTTGAGATTGCTTATATATCAGTTTATGGCATCGGTAATTACGGCAATAATAATGAAAAGCATTATCTTCGGCAGAGAAAAACTCCCGAAAGCCGAATTTTCAAAAACGAGAAAAGTATCTTTGCGAGAAGCGTTGACCGACAGTGCGCTGACTATGATAAATCTTTGTGCCTGCGCCGTGTTTTTTATCGTTGCAGGCGGCGCGATATCGCAGTTGCTCACACTTCCGCCCGTTTTGAATGCGGTTTTGAAGTCGGTTCTTGAATTTTCTTCGGGATGCGCCGCCGCGGCAGATTCCGGAAGATATTCTATATATATTTGCGCATTTTCTATCGGAATGACAGGTCTTTCGGTAGCACTGCAGGTGCAGAGCGTTATCGCAAAAAA
Organism: Eubacteriales bacterium; assembly: GCA_045637325.1. GTDB lineage: Bacteria > Bacillota > Clostridia > Oscillospirales > CAG-382 > Coliplasma. Next base: position 4,734 of record JAZTZF010000218.1, read on the forward strand.
ACTGGCGATGCGCCCGTTTTTGACAGGAAAGCTTATTTCGGGAACGGTGATGACGGTCTTGGCAATTATTTTCGGTTGACAAAACGACAAAAAAAGAGTATATTAAGTATAAATCAACAGAAGGTGGAAGCGAAATTGAAGAATATAAACGAGGAACTCGAACACATTTGTGCCTACTGCGAAAACGCGGTTTTGATTCGTGAATCGGATATATGCATATGCAAGCTGAACGGTGCCGTCGATCAAAGAGACTCCTGCGGCAAATTTTCGCTGGATCTGCTTAAAATCGCTCCGATGACCCGCAAAATCCCCGAGGGCGAAACTTTGGTTTTCGATCTGTAAAAAACAAAAATACGGCGATACTTTTTGTTTTTTTGTAAAAAAGGCTTGACAAATAGGATTATTCGTGTATAATAGTTCTTGCGCGTTTGGGAACAACCCTCTTAACCAAACGAAAAATCAAATAAGATGCAGCTGTGGCGGAACTGGCAGACGCGCACGTTTGAGGGGCGTGTGGGCAACCGTATGGGTTCAAGTCCCATCAGCTGCACCAAAAGCGAAAAGCACCCATTAGGGTGCTTTTTGGTTTTGTTCTGAAGGGACTTGAAGGGTCATAAAAAACAGTTCGGGGAACTGTTTTTTAGACCACGGGTTTTCGAGCGCAGCGCCGTGAGGATTGCGGAGCAATACGGCAAGGCGCGAAAGCGAGAAAAAAGTCCCATCAGCTCTTTCTGATTCAATAATATTTTAACTATTTTTCGTATAACAATTGTAACGTTTACGCCTTTCCACGATCTAATAATCGAAGAGAGGAGTGAAAGTATGATAAAAAAGATATTAAGTCTACTTTTAGTGATAATCATGCTGTTTTCGCTGTCCGGTTGTTCGGATATTCTTGGTCGAGCCTTTTTTCTCTTTCTTGTTGCTACGGGAGACGATAGAGCCGAAAAGGACGATATCCTTGAATTTGTCCGCGAAAATGAAAAAGAATTGCTGACCGCAATTGAAAATGGGGATTTCTCTGCATTTGAGAATACAGGTTTTATCAAGGACATAGACGCAGACGATTTATCTGTCGATTTTTCTTGCGGCGGTTATGGGATAGGTTCGGGTAGTTTTGATGTCGCATTTTTCTATACACCGAATAACGATATGACTGCCGCATGGTGTGCACCGTCGTCTTCCGATTCGTTGATACCGTCGGGGAACGGGTTTGAATGGAAGGAGCCAAACGGAGATAATCGCTACTATGTCGAGCATATCTGCGGAAATTTTTATTATTATGAAGCTTCTTTTTGATGCTCGCACATCAACCAAGGCATTAAAAATATCTAAATTTTGTGATATAATCAATAAACAAAAATTCGTGGGGGAGCAATATGACGGCCAAACTATTTGTTTAGGCAATAGCCGAATTTTTGTTGAGCGTTGTCACGTTTCCAATCCTAAAACGTTTTTTGCATCTTCCGAAACAAATATTTGATAATTTAATCTCATATGATATTACTCTGCAAAATGTAAAGCTCTTTTCCAGATAGGATCTTTAATATCATAACCTTCATCATACCACTTTCCGATTGTAGGTTCCCCTTTATTCATCAGGCTTTCCCCAAATTTCTGTTTTAGTTACTATATGCTGCGCTTCGGCATCTCCCGCATCTGCGCATTTTTGGAACCATTTCTTAGCAAGAGCCAAATCCTTGGGTTCGCCCAATGTGCCGTTCAGGTATATATTGCCCAAATTAAACATCGCATCGATCATTCCACGGTTTGCCGCCTCGGTATACCAATGAATTGCCTCTTTTATATTATGCTTAAATGGACCGAGCCTTGCAGGATTGGCAAGCTGTCGCGCCAGTTCATATTGGCACTCCGCATCGCCGTTTTGTGCTCTCTCATAATACATATCCACGCCGGCCTTGGCTTTATACCACTTGGTTCCCTCTCCCTCAGCACCAGACATAGCAGAATAAAGAAGTATAAATTTACCCTGCTCGGAATCAAACCGGTCCACAAGTTCCTGTGCTTTTTCGTGCCCCTTTTCGGCTGCTTTCCGGAACCATTTTAACGCTTCCTCGGGATCCGCATAAACTCCACCATTTCCCCAGCGATAGCACATACCTAAATTGTACATAGCATCGATATGCTGTAAGTCTGCGGCAAATTCAAGAAAACTCGCGGCGAAAATTTCACCTTCCACATCAAAAACGCCATTTAACAGCTTCATACCCATATCAAAGCTGCGATACTCAGGGATAAGCGATCTTTTCACGAGAGTCCAGACCAGATCAATTCTCTCCTCTACTTCTTTCATATCCATTGTCATATACCCTTTCTATAACAGCACTATTCCATTGAAAAATCCGATTTAGGATTCTGTTTTACTTCTTGATAGTATGATGCCAGATATTCAAAACGTTTGCAAACCGATTCGGGGCAATATTGCAAGATATATTCCAAATCCTTATCTATAAACGCCTGTCTAATTTTAGTCGATGATAATCCGTCAAACAGAACAGTTCGTTCAAAATTCCTATAAGTTATATATTCGTATACTTCGGTATCTTTGAACCAATTGTCTAAAATTCGCACATCATCTGAATAATAAATTGAAAATCGCTTTTGCTCTATCGCAGATACAACATTATAGTAAAAGTACCGCCCCCATACCTTATCGCTCTGTATGTCGGACTCCATTGACCAATCTGGAAGTGTGATTATTTTCAGTTTTTTATTTTGTTCCTTGCTTAAACACTCTCTGAGCATCTTCTTTCTTAAACCGATCTTGTATGGATTTCTCAGCATATCCACCTTATTTTCACTTCCGAGAACAATAAGCACCTTGTCGTTTTCATCCAATGCCTTATTGACAAGCCACAGATGCGCATTATGCACCGGCTGCATCCGTGCAAGGAACACTCCGTATTTTTGGGTCATAATGATTCACCGCCTTAAATTGATTTTTATTTACTCTCGACAACGTAAAAATATGACGACGTCGGGGAGTTGATTATGCGAAATTTTGCACAGCAATACTGCTTTCTATCGAACTGCGACAGCATTTCGTGTATTAATTCGCCCTCTATCTCGCCCTCCTCGTGGCCGGGGTAAACGGCTATTAATAATATACCGTCGGGGGATAGAAGTTCCACCGCGGTTTTTATAGCCGCAAGCGTTGTTTCCCTTTTGGTGGTAATGCTTTTGTCGCCGCCGGGCAGGTATCCCAAATTAAACATGCCTGCCTTAATAGTGCCTTCGATATATTTCCTCGCATTATGGTGAGAATCGCATATCAAGGTATAATTCTCGGGCGCGTTATTTTCTTTTAGTCTTTTCTCGGTGCTTATAAGCGCATCGGGTTGAATATCGAAGGCATACACCCTGCCCGACTCGCCCACGGTTTTGGACAAAAACAGTGTATCGTGCCCGTTGCCCATGGTAAAATCAACGGCAGTGTCACCCTCTTTTAGATGCTGCAGTATAAAGCTTTTTTCGGTTTGAAGAATATCCAACATTTTTATTTTATATAAACTCTTTCGCCTGTTTTGCCGCTCTTGTAGATAGCACATATCATTTCCATGGTTTTGTATGCGCTTTCTACGGGAACGAACATCTCGGTTCCGTTTTTAAGGGATTCGTAAAAATTGTTTATCTGCTTGCAGTGGTTTACGCCCCAATAGGATTTTACGTCGCCGTAGCCGAAATCCTCGTCGGGTTGAACCGCATGGAACTCTCTGCCGTCATACAGCTTGATATCCGCTCTGTCGGCAAGCAGGGTGGCAACGCCGTTTTCGCAGTGCAATTCTATAAACAGCTCGGCATCATAGGTATAATAATTTATCGCATGGAAGTTTGCAAGCATGCCGTTATCGAAACGAATAACGCCCTCGGCGGTGTCCTCTACCTCGATGTGTGCATATCCTCTGTGCGCGATAGTGGCATCGACCGATTCGACGGGACGGTTGACCAAATAGCGCACCATATCGAGCGTATGGATCGCCTGATTGATGATAACGCCGCCGCCCTCTTTATCCCAAGTGCCTTTCCAATCGCTTATTCCGTAATAATCGTCGCCACGGTTCCAAGTGACGTAGCATTTTGCCGATTTGATCGCGCCCAACGTGCCGTCTTCCAAAAGCTGTTTGGTAAGAATACAGCCTGCGTTATATCTGTTCTGGAATATACAACCCAAAACAACGCCGTTTTCGTTTGCGGTGTCTATCATTTTCCTTGCATCGGCAAGCTCTATGGACATGGGTTTTTCGGTAAGAACGTGCTTGCCGCGTTTACTGCATTCGATAGAAACTATCGGGTGCAGATAGTGCGGAAGGCAGATGTGGACTACATCAATATCCTCGTTATCAAGCATTTCTATATAATCATAGTAAGCCTTTACGCCGAATTCTGCGGCTTTTGCGTCTGCCTTTGCTTTATCTATATCGCAAACAGCGACAAGCTCGGCATCGGGGCATCTTGAAATACTGACTGCATGCATGGGGAAAATTATTCCGCAACCTATCACGGCAGATCTGAACTTTTTCATAATAACCTCTTTTATAATGGTATTTATTTGATTATATCATAAAAACGATAAATTTCAACCGCTTTTATCAAATAAAAAACCGACGGAAATAAACTGTTCCGTCGGTTTGAAAACATTATTTGTTTATATAAACGCGCTCTTTGGTTTTGCCGCTCTTGTAGATGGCGCAAACCATTTCCATTGTTTCGTATGCGCTCTCAACGGGGATAAACATCTCCTCGCCGCTCTTTAGGCATTCGTAGAAATTGTTTATCTGCTTGCAGTGGTTTACACCCCAATAGGATTTTACGTTGCCGTAGCCGAAATCCTCGTCGGGCTGAACAGCGTGGAATTCCCTGCCGTCATACAGCTTGATATCCGCTCTGTCGGCAACCAACGTGGCAACGCCGTTCTCGCAGTGAAATTCTATAAACACTTCTGCATCGTAGGTATAATAGTTTATCGCATGGAAGTTCGCAAGCATACCGTTATCGAAACGGATAGCACCCTCGGCGGTATCCTCTACGTCTATCTTTGCATGGCCGCGGTTGGCGATGGTTGCATCTACGGACTCGATAGGACGATTGATAAGATAGCGCATCATATCAAGCGTGTGTATGGCTTGGTCGATGATAACGCCGCCGCCCTCTTTATCCCAAGTGCCCTTCCAATCGCTGTTTCCGTAATAAGAGTCTGAGCGATCCCAGGTGACGTAGCATTTTGCGGATTTGATCGCGCCCAAAGTTCCGTCCTCCAAAAGCTGTTTGGTAAGAACGGTGCCTGCGTTATATCTGTTTTGGAAAATACAGCCCAGAACAACGCCGTTTTCCTTTGCGGTGTCTATCATCTTTCTTGCATCGGCAAGCTCTATGGACATGGGTTTTTCGGTAAGAACGTGGTTGCCACGCTTACTGCATTCGATAGAAACTATCGGGTGAAGATAGTGAGGAAGACATATATGAACTACGTCGATATCCTCTTTTTCAAGCATTTCTATATAATCATAATAAGCCTTTACGCCAAACTCCTTAGCCTTGGCATCTGCTCTGTTCTTTTTAACGTCGCAGACAGCGACAAGCTCTGCATCGGGGCATCTTACTATGCTTACAGCGTGCATCGGGAAAATGTTACCGCAACCTATTACGGCGGACCTGAACTTTTTCATAACGACCTCTTAATCATCAAATGATTTTCTACCGAGATTATACCATAAAAAATATATATTGCAACCCTTTTTGAGCAATTACGAGCATTATTTTCGTCTAAAAATACGGTTTATTTTAGAGAAGTATTCCGAATCGATACCATCAATCGTCTCTGCGGTAGTCCGAAAACGCCAATTGCCGTTGTCATCGCCGGGGATATTCATTCTCGCATCGTTTCCGAAGCCGCACATATCCTGAAACGGAATCACGCACAGGAATGCCGAAGAACGCCAAACCGCCTCTGTTATCTTTCGGCAGGCAGGCGCGTTATAGCCGCCTTTTCCCCAGTCGCCGTTATCAAATCCGCAATAATCAAACGCAAAAGCACGCTCCTCCTCGCTCGCATCCCAAAGCCAGCCGAGCAGTGTATTGTTGTCGTGCGTGCCGGTATATGCAATACAGTTTTCGGGGTAATTATGCGGCAGGTGGGTTGAATCCTCATTAGGCTCGAACCCGAACTGGATTATACGCATGCCGGGAAAGCCGCTGTCTTTTAGAAGTTTGACCACATCATCCCCGAAAGTACCCAAATCCTCGGCAATGATCGGAACGTCACCGAGTGCGTTTTTTACCGCGTCGAACAACTGCATTCCAGGTCCCTTTTCCCAAACGCCGTCGCGTGCACTGACCGCATCGCCGTCTATCGCCCAATACGACGCAAACGCGCGGAAATGGTCGATGCGGAGCATATCGTACAGATCAAAAGAATGTCTGATACGCTCTATCCACCAAGAAAAATTTTGTGTTTTGTGATATTCCCAATTATAAAGCGGATTAC
>JAZTZF010000219.1:0-2932 GCA_045637325.1 Eubacteriales bacterium
GGCATGTTGTAGTGGTGCATATATCTCTTGGTTTCTTCTTCATCAATACCGTCAAGCAACTGAGCTTCGCTTACGGGTGCAAGGGTAGCAATGGTAAGCACCTGAGTCTGACCTCTGGTGAACAGACCCGAACCGTGGGTACGAGGAAGCAGAGAAACCTGTGCGTCGAGAGGACGGATTTCGTCCATTCTTCTGCCGTCTACACGCTTCTTCTCGTCGAGCAGCCATCTGCGTACGATCTGCTTCTGGAGCTTGTAAATGCACTCGTCGATCATAGCCTTGCTGTCGGGATATTCTTCTTCGAGTTCGGCATAAACGCGCTCGTAAATGGGCTGAAGAGCCGCATCGCGTACACGCTTGTCGTCGGTATCAAGAGCCTTCTTAACATCGTCGCTTACCATAGCTTCGATCTTGTCGAACATATCGTGATCGACCTCGAATGCGGGGTATTCGAACTTGGGCTTGCCGATCTCTGCCTTAATGTCGTTTATAAAGTCAACTACGGGTTTGATTGCCTCGTGAGCCTTCATAATGGCTTCAAACATGGTTTCGTCATCAACCTCGTTTGCGCCTGCTTCGATCATAACGACCTTTTCTTTGCTGCCTGCAACGGTAAGCTCAAGATCGCTCTTTGCTCTCTGCTCTGCGGTGGGGTTGATAACGATCTTGCCGTCAACCAAGCCTACAAACACACCTGCTATAGGACCGTTCCAAGGAATGTTGGAAATGGATATAGCGATAGAAGCACCGATCATCGCCGAAATTTCGGGCGAGCAGTCGGGATCAACCGACATAACAGTGAGCGAAATAACAACATCGTTGCGGAGATCCTTCGGGAAAAGGGGACGGATAGGTCTGTCTATAACGCGCGATGCAAGGATTGCATGCTCGGTAGGACGGCCTTCGCGTCTGTTCCAGCTTCCGGGGATCTTACCTGCCGCATAAAGTCTTTCTTCGTAATCTACCGAGAGGGGAAGGAAGTCGATTCCGTCTCTGGGAGCGGCAGACATGGTTGCGTTGGCAAGTACTGCGGTTTCGCCGTAGCGAACCAAACAGGAACCGCCTGCGAGCTGTGCCAATTTGCCGGTCTCGATAACAAGAGGTCTGCCGGCTAATTCGTAACTGAATGTTTTGAAATTCTCAAACATTGCTTTTTTCCTTTCGTTAATTGAAATATTCCGAAAGGCTTTGTGGGAAGTTTAACACTTAACCATATGTCGAATCTGTTTCGGCACATGGTTAACTGCTAAACCGCCCGAACGCCTTTCTTTAACTAATAATTATTTGTTCCCGAAAATCCGAAAAATAACACTAACCTCAGCGGACAAACACCTCGGAAATCAATGCTGAAGCCCGAGGTGTTATCGCCAAAGTGATTTTCAGAAACTCTGTTACCGAAAAAACGGAATTACTTACGGATTCCGAGTCTTTCGATGATCGAACGGTAACGCTCGATGTCGTTCTTGAGAAGGTAGTTGAGGAACTTTCTTCTCTTACCGATCATCTGCTGCATACCTCTGCGGGAGTGGTTGTCCTTAGGGTTCTTCTTGAGGTGCTCGGTCAGTTCGGAGATTCTCTTGGAAAGAATCGCGATCTGTACCTCGGGCGAACCGGTGTCGCCTTCGTGAACGGCATACTCTTTGATAAGACCCTGCTTGGTTTCCTTCGTGATCATGGTTTTCTTCACCTTTCAAAAAAAATTTTCGGGACAAACTCGGCAAACGGTTGGTGAAATCGGATAATCGGCTCTGCCGTTACGACCGTGAAACAAACCGAAATCCCAAAAGAAAATCGTCATGTTCAAAGCCGCAACGCTTTGTCGAAACATCCGTGTATCCTGTGAACCGGGCAGATCCCATGAATACAAAAAATCATATTCCTACACAATATACCACAAACTTTTTCGTTTGTAAATACCTTTTTCAAAAATCCTGCCATATTCTTTTTTCTGCATGTTGGGAATACCAAAAGTCCTCAAAGACTGTTTAGGGAATCTTTCGGGATGATTATCGCCCTTGCGAATCGCGGTCTATACTTTTTCGGTAAAAATTCGCTTGTTTTACTATAAATATATATATAATAAGGTGGAAAAATGACTTTTTCTGTCAATTCTCTTGATTTTGGATGAAAATGGTGTTACTATAGATTTAATATAAGTTAAATGTTAGGTAGAGGTCTGCAATGAGCACAGAGGAATTCTTCAAAAAACACTCCCGAATAATATTTTCTGTTTTTGCCGCAATCGTGCTTTCGGCATTGATGTTTGTGTTTGTGCTTCTGTTCCGTGCCGGCGTTTTGCCGTATTCTTCCGACGGCGATGCGTTTGATACCATCTATGCCATAGAGCAGGAAGTAAACGAGAATGCCGAATGATATATTTATCATAAGACGCCTGTCGATAATATTATAGACGAGAACGAATCGGGAAAAGGAGTAGAGTAGGGTATGATTACAAAAAAAGAAACGGTGGCGATGCTTCTTGCCGGCGGGCAGGGCAGCAGATTGCACCTACTTACCGAGCGTATTGCAAAACCTGCCGTGCCTTTCGGCGGCAAGTACAGAATTATAGATTTTCCTCTCTCGAACTGTATCAATTCGGGTATAGATACTGTCGGCGTTCTTACCCAGTATCAGCCGCTTGCCCTTAACGAGTATATAGGTAACGGCCAGCCGTGGGATCTGGACCGTACATACGGCGGCGTAACCACTCTGCCTCCCTATCAGGCGCAGAAACGCGCCGATTGGTATAAGGGAACGGCTAACGCAATTTACCAAAATATTCAGTTCATCCATAAATTCGATCCCGATTATGTCGTTATTCTTTCGGGCGACCATATTTACAAAATGGACTACGCCGAGATGATCGAGAGTCACAAAAAGAACGGTGCCGACTGTACCATAGCGGTTTTCGACGTACCGCTTTCCGAGGCAT
>JAZTZF010000220.1:0-6721 GCA_045637325.1 Eubacteriales bacterium
CGCCTTGCATCCGAGCGTGTGCGCGCGCTTGCCCAAAATAACTGCGAAGATCATTTTATGGCGGAACCCTGCAGAACAAAATCAGAGTCGCCTAAATATATCGAACGCAATATATGGAAAAATAACGTTCCGCCAATAGACGGCAATGATCCTGCAGTAAGACTTATAACGGCAAAAAACCGCTTTGACGAGGTCGAGGCGGCGGCATCCGAAATATCGGAATATATACGCTCGGGCGGCAGATACCGCGATATTACCGTGCTTACGGGCAATACGGATGCCTATTCTTCGATAGTCGATTCGGTGTTTGCACGCGCCGAGATCCCTGTTTATATGTCGGCAAAAGAGGATATCGTTGCAAAACCGCTGTTCTCTTTTCTGCTTGCAAGCATAGCCGTAATTAACGAGGATTTTTCTCTCCGCAGTATAAAACGCTATATCAAAAGCGGTTACACCGACCTTACAATAAACGAAAGCGACATTCTTCTTAGCTATGCACAGTCGTGGAAACTGCGCGGAAAGGCATGGTACAGCGGCGAGGATTGGACACTCGACCCAGAGGGCTACCGCGAGGGCGATCTGACTCCGCGCGGTGCAAAAATGCTCAAGATCGCTAATTCTGCACGAGAAAAGATCATACCTCCGCTTTCCGCACTGCGCGATTCTTTAACGCGCAAGGATCTTACGGTCACCGATGCATTAAAAGCACTTTATGCGCATTTAATGTCGATGAATGTCGATGAAAGTCTGCGTGTCAGTGCCGAGCGCTATCTTAAAAACGGTGAGCGCGAGCGCTCCGACCGCGAAATAAATCTCTGGAAGATACTTATAAATATTTTTGATCAGCTCGATTCTATTTGCGGAGACAGATCTGTTACACCAAGAAGATTGATGTCGCTTATAGAGCTGATGTGTAATTGTTATTCGCTCGGCGCGATCCCAGCGTCTGCCGATGCCGTAACATTCGGTGATGCCTCTCTTATCCGTGCAGGCGGCAGTAAAATGGTTATTGTGCTCGGTGTCTGCGACGGCGAATTTCCTGCTCTAACTCAAAAGGGCGGATTCTTCGATAGCGACGAGGCGGTTCTGCTCGAGGATATCGGGTTGATGCTTGGCGATACAATGGAAAAACAGCTAAATACCAACCGATTTTTCGTATATGCGGCGCTTTCTGCCCCGAGCGAGCGTTTGGTGTTGCTTTGTCCGTCGAGCGAGCTTTCGGGTGGTGACTTGCGCCCCTCTACCGCATGGCTATCCGTAGAAAAAATGCTGTCGGAAGTAAAACCGATTGCTTTTAGCAGCGAGGATTTTCTCTATTCGAGAGAATCGGTTGCCGCAAATTTTCCGTCTGTAGCCGAGTGCGATCTGCGTAACGCCATAGAACAGGCGCTTATACGCAGTAACACGCCCTTTTTCCGCGATCACCCCGAAGTAAGCGACAAGATTTCGCGCATAGAATATTCCGATACTACACTTAAACTGTCACCTTCAAAATTCGAGACATACGCAAAGTGTCCGTTCTCCTTTTTCGGCAACTATTTGCTTGATTTGAAAGAAAAAAAGCAAAACGAGTTTTCGATGCCCGAGATAGGCAATTTCGTGCATAAAATACTCGAGCTTTTCATGCGTGAATGCGTTTCTACCGGCAGATTCGTGCGCCCGAACGACAAGGAACGCACAGAGCTTGTACACAGACTCGCCAAGGAGTATTTTCTCGATGTAATAGGCAAGCAGGCGAGCGAGGATAAACGCTTTCTGCACACCTATTCCAACATGGTCAAGACGATAGATTTTGTTGCCGAGAGCCTTTGCGATGAGTTTTCGGAAAGTGATTTTGTTCCTACTGGGTTCGAGTTCAAAATAGGCCTTCCCAACGAGGATATTCCTGCAATTCAATACGATGTAGACGGGAAAAAAGTTTTGCTTCGCGGTTCGATAGACCGTGTGGATACCTATGTTCATAACGGGATCAAATATGTCCGCGTGATCGACTACAAAACCTATAACAAGGCGTTTTCGGTTGATTTGGTGGCTTATGGCTTGGATAGTCAGTTGCTTCATTACCTTTTCGCATTTTGCGAAAAGACCGATTCTGTACCTGCAGGTGCATTCTATTATACCGTAACACTGCCGAATATTTCTGTAAACGGTAGAGAATCGGAAGAGGAAATAGCAAAGCAGATCGAAAAAAGCATCAAACGCCGCGGAATAGTGCTTGACGATCCCGATATAGTTTACGCCATGAGCAATAATTTTAGGTTTGTCCCTGTGAAACGAAGCAGCAAAGAGGGCAAACTATATGCACCGGGCGGCAAGAAAAAGGCATATACCGCCGAGGAATTCAAGGATATAGAAACGATCTTGCAGGAACAGGTGAATAAACTTGCCTGCAATGTGTTCGGCGGCAATATGGATATATTACCGCTAGAGATCGAAAACAAAACTACCGAGCCCTGCAAGTATTGCGCTCTGGGCGACTTCTGCCGTAACAAAAAACAAGAAGATGAGGATGATATTGAACAACATGCCGACGAATAAACCGCGTGAATTTACGCCGAAACAAAAACAGGCAATATCTACCCGAGATAAAGATATCCTTGTCAGCGCGGGTGCGGGAAGCGGTAAGACCACCGTTCTAACAAAACGACTTATAGAACGGATAAAGAACGGTGACCGTGTTAACGATTTTCTTGTTGTAACATTTATGAAAGCGGCGGCATCGGATATCAAAACCAAATTGTACGAGGCACTGCTTGCCGAGTCTGCCATAGAACCCGAAAATACGCACATCTACCGCCAGTCGTTACTTGTTTCCGAGGCGAATATCTGTACTATATCCTCTTATTGCCTTTCGCTCGTAAAAGAGAATTTTGCGCTTTTGGGCATCTCCCCGAGGGTAAGAGTTATCGACGAAACCGAGTCCGCCATGCTGTTAAGGCGTGTGGTGGATGAGCTTGTCGCAAAAGGCTACGACAGCGAGGACAAGGCATTTTTGCGCTTTGCCGATAATTTTACGGGCGATAAGAATGATGTTCCGCTTGTCGATTCGATGATAAAACTGTTTAACGACCTGCGTGTTACGCTCGACCGCGAGGAGGTATTGACTTCCTGCGCCGAAAATCTGCGTAACGAGGCGGAAATATTGCGAAATCACGGTTTTTTTGCCACCCAGACGGGGCGTGATATAAAATCGCGCTTGGTCAGGTTTTATGATGAATTTATATCTACTGCAGAGGATATTTACAACTATGCCGCAAGCGTTGCAACCGACGATAAATATCTCGCACCGCTTGAACGCTTGGTTGATGCCTTCCACACGGCGCGCGATGCTTTGGACATAGATTATGTAAACTACTGTAATCTTGCCGAAACCTCTTTTTCGATAACACTTGCGCGTAGCGGATGCGAAAAAGAAGATAGAGAAGTTATATCCGAAATGAAGAAAAAACTCATGGAGGAACACAAGAAGATTGTAGAACGCTATGTGCGCGGCAATGATGATTATAATGCCGACAGTTTCGAAAAATCCGCCGAAATAGTGTCGTACATAAACGATTTTATTAACGAAATTGAGCAAAATTACGAAAAACTAAAGCTCGAAAACGGTGTGCTTGATTATACCGATTTTGAGAAAAAGGCGCTCGAATTGCTCGAAACTACCGATGAAAACGGCAATAAGGTTCCTACCGAGCTCTGCCTGAAAAAGCAAAAATCATTCAAGGAGATACTTATCGACGAGTATCAGGATGTTAACCCCATGCAGGACAGGCTGTTCGAGCTTCTTTCGGGCGGCAGTCACAGATTCATGGTCGGCGATATCAAACAAAGCATCTACCGTTTCCGCAATGCCTACCCCGATATTTTTCTCAAATACAAGGAAGAATATCCCGATATCGATTCTGCGGTTAACAGCAATACCGCTCGTATCTTCCTGCGCGAGAACTTCCGTTGCGGAGAGGCGATCATAAATTATGTAAACTACTTATTCAAAGAAGTGACCGTCGGAACTCCCTATCTGCGCGAGTATTCGGGCGAGTGGCTGGTAAAAGCTGCCGACCGTCCCGACAGAAAACACCCCGTTGTTATTGCCGTTTCGGATAAAGAAAAAGGCAAATCGCTTGAATCAAGGCGCGCCGAGGCGGAATATATAGCCAAAGAAATATTAAGGCTTATAAACGAAGAAACCGCCGATGACGGCAGTGAATTAAGGTTTTCGGATTTTGCGGTAATGCTCGGCGCAATGAAGGGCTATTCGGTCGAGTACGAAAAGGCATTTGCCAAATACGGCGTCCCCTATAAGACCGAAACCGCCGAGAATTTCTTAGAGAACCCCGATATCCGCCTTGCCGTTTCGGCACTAAAGGCGATAGACGATCCTACCGACGATATATCGCTTTGCGCGCTTATGCGAAGTCCGATATGCAATTTTACATCAAACGACCTCTACCGTATACGCGCACACGCAACAAAAACCGCATTTTGGAACGCCGTTGCGGCCGCCGCAACGCCTAAACCAAAGCGTATCGGCAGAGCCAAATACCGATTTTCGGCATACACCGGCAACAGCGGTTTGTGTGTAAGATGCCGTGAATTTGTAAAAAAACTTGCCGATTGGCGTAACGAGAGCACGGGAGTGCTTTGCAGAGATTTTCTAAAAGGCTTTTTCGTATCATCCGGCTTGCTTCGGATAGCTTCTTCGTCCGACAACCGCGAAAGCCTGCTTTTGCTGTACGAATACGCCTGCAAATACGAAACTGCGCAGAATCACGGTCTTTCGGGTTTTCTCGATTATATATCCGAGCTTTCGAGCGGAAATAAACAGCTGTCCGATGCGGCACGCTCGGGAGATGAGGACGCGGTTTCGTTCATAACCGTGCATAAGTCGAAAGGGCTTGAATTCAAGGTCTGTTTCCTTGCCGGCACCGAAAAACAGTTCAGAGGGTTAAAAAACTCGTCGGAAATATGTTTTCTGCGAGGTAAGGGGCTTTATTTCCGTTTGAAGGATAGGGTAAAGTTCACCTCGTTTGATCCGCTGTGCAATGTCAATGCCGTGGATATCGAGCGCGAGTCTGCAGTAGGCGAGGAACTGCGTAAACTGTATGTTGCGCTCACACGCGCAAAAGAACGGCTCTATATTACCGGCAGTGCCGAGCAGGGCTGGCGAGAAAAACGCTATAATCATCTCTCGGCAAAAAGTTGGCTGGATATGGTTCTTTATACCGTCGTTGACCGTGAAGAACAGCCGTTTTTCTCTGTGCATTCTATTCTTAATACCGACGAGGCATCGGGATATCTGCCAAAAAAACGACGAAAGACGATCAAACCCACCCCGAATATGCTCGATATCGTAAACTATGTCTATCCTTATGCCGAATCGGTAAAAACTGCGGCAAAGATATCTGTTTCCGAACTGCGCGAGGGGATATTGGATGATGACGAGTATAACCGCTTCCTATCGGTTCCCGTGTCGCGCGTATCCTTGCGTCCGAATTTCATTTCCGATCGTATCGCACAGGCAACTGATATAGGAACGGCTAACCACTTGTTTATGCAGTTTTGCAATTTTGGGAATATCGATCAAAACGGTGTTTCTAACGAAGCATTGCGCCTGCTTGATATTCGTATGATCACGCAGGAACAGTACGCTATGCTTGATTTTGACGCGCTTGAGCGCTTTTTTAAGAGTGAATTGTATAAACATATTTCCGAGTCGAAACGCGTCTACCGCGAAAAACGCTTTTCGGTCAGCGACAGTTTTGATGAAAACGGCGAGAAATTCCTTGTTCAGGGGGTTATCGACTGCTTTTTCGAAAATCCCGATGGAAGTTTTACGGTAGTTGATTATAAGACCGACCGCGTAAAAACGCTTGATGAGCTTGTTGCGCGCCACCGCGTACAGATATCCTACTACCGCCGTGCGGTAGAAAGCATGACAGGCTGTAAGGTCAAACAAACCCTGTTGTATTCATTCGCGCTCGGTCAAGAGGTAGAAGTGAAATGAAGAAGAAATCTCTCTATCCTATAAACCTCAAACTTCTTTCCGACCGTAAATCGCTTGTGTACGAGGTGTTTCGTAAAGTTGCGCCTCACAAAGGCAGTTTTGTCGGCGTTTGCGAGCTGGAGGGTTGTTTCATGTGCGATGAGCCCGAAATGCTGTTTGATTCGCTCAAGATAGGTGAATTGTTGATGCTCGAAAGCGATACCGAGAACAAAACAAAAAGCCTGTCGGTAAAAAGGACAGACGGCATGTTTATAGGGAACATACCATTTTCCGACTCGCTGTTACCGAACCTGCTTATCTCGCGCGGGATAAAACTTTTCTGTTATCTCGAGGCAAAAGAATTCATAGGCGGGATGCTTGCGTTAGCGGTTTCTGTGTATTGCGACAATTATTAAAAAAACAAAATGTCAACCGAGAATTCGTTTCGGTTGACATTTTTGCTTTCGTATGTTATATTTATAAAAGAAGGGGAGAGGTGTTATGCGTAATCGAGGAAAAATAAGAAATATGACATATATTGCGCTCGGTGCCGTAATGCTCTCTGTTTGGGCATGGATATCGATACCGACGCCAGTGGTACCGTTCACACTGCAGACCTTCGGTGCTTCTTTTCTGTTTTAGTTTTTCGGCGGAAAAAAAGGCACGGCGTCGATATTTGTATATATGGCACTCGGCGCAGTCGGAATCCCCGTATTTTCGGGGTTTGGATCGGGGATAGGC
>JAZTZF010000221.1:0-4906 GCA_045637325.1 Eubacteriales bacterium
CCTTGCCAACGCGCTCGGAGTTACCAATCAAGCCGTTTCGCGTTGGGAAGCAAACGGCGGTTATCCCGATATGGAAATGATTCCCGCGATCGCCAACTATTTCGGAATCACTATCGACGAGCTTTTCGGTTATGAAAACGATAGGGAAAGAAAAGTCGATAAGATGATTAAAAGGGTTGATTCTTTTGGATACAAATCTCGAGGAGACGAGGATTGGATAGATGAATGTCTAACCATCTTGCGTGAAGGTCTTGCTGAGTTTCCGCAAAACGAACGATTGCTTATGAAACTTGCTGATGTGCTTTCCGAAGCAGGGTGGAGACGACATAAAGAATGGCTTTATTATGACGAGGAAGGATTCATTCAGCATAATTACGATCAGCACAAGAATAATGAATATTGGACCGAGTCGATTAAAATTTGCGAGTATCTTGCTAATAATGCCACCGAAAATTTGACGGTTGCAAAGGCAATTCATATTTTGGTTTTGCTCTATAGAAACGTTGGAGAGAACGAAAAAGCAATTTCGTATGCGCAACAGATGCCCGAACTAAAGAACTGCAGAGAGGTATTACTTGCCGCGGCAGCAGACGGCAAAAAAGAAGCAGAATACATCGGAGATTTTCTTTTGAAGGCGGCAAGAGAATTTGCACAGCAGCTTGTTTATGGTTTAATCGTAAACAAGCATAATTATGAAAGCGATATGCCGATAGAGAAGATCAAGGGTACAATTTCGCTCTTTTATCTTATATGCGATGATGGACATATGGGCAGTTATCACGGCGATCTTATCGAGTTATATCTTTATCTTTCGCGAGTTCAATGGGAGCGTGGATATCAAGATGATGCATTTGTTTCGTTGAACGAAAGTTTGAAGCATGCAAGAGCCTTGGAAGCAGCAAGCGACGGCGAGGAACACAATCTCACTGCACCGCTTGTGTCTTTTGTAAAATATAAAATAAGAAAATCTGAATCATATGCGAAAGCTTTACCGATGAATTGGCCTATGTGGTGTAATCCCGATTATTCAAAGGTCAAAGAAGAAATCCAATCCGACCCCCGCTGGAACGAATGGGTCGAGAAATGCAAAACGTAAATTTATCCCCGCTTCTTGCGGGGCTTTTCTTTGTCTACTGCGGTGCAGTTGTTGATAGAAAAATCTGCACTATTCGCTCGGCAAGCGAGTCGATTCTAACATGTGGTTATATATTTAATATTTATATTTATGGATAGTCCATATTGAGCCATGGGATAGCGCAAAGTTCATACAAATCCCTCTTGCAAATGGGGTGGTTCGGTTGTATAATGGGGAGAAGTCGATAAATCACAAATTTGACGGAGGCTGAAAGCATGGCCGGCTTATCGAAAGAGAAGAAGAACGCTCTGAAAAAGGCGTGGAAGTCAGAACAGAGCAAGGATTACATTCTCACAGAAGAAAACGTGCGAAAACTGTTTGAATACCTAGAAGAGCAACTGCATATTTCTTGCTGTAATCACACCCTGCACCATACAGAACAATGGCTCAAGGAGAACATTTCCCAAGAGATGATCGAAGGTGTAATTGCCGAAATTACGGATATGGGCGGATATTGCGATTGTGAAGTATTGCTCAACTGCTACGAAGACTATGACGTTGGTTAAGTGAATCACGAATTTCACGAAGAGGTAAATGCTATGAAGCTTTTATGGCAAAACCGTTTTGAAGATTTTGATTTGGAAAAAACGTCTCCGACGTATTACAGCGGAGCGGCTGTGAAGGAAGACGTTTTGAAATGCGTTTTCTTTGACGCCGATTTAGGTATAACGGAGATGACCTTTGATATTCAAAACGGGCATATTCTTACTTTTGGCAAAAACGGTAATACAGAAAAATATAAAGAAAGCTTTGCCGCGAAGCACGCACCCTACCATTTTGAACTTGATGATTTTATATTTGGCGATTATACGATTTCTCATTTTGGCGAATGGGGGTATATGTGTCATAAAAACGGCCGATTGTTATGGAAAAAATCCTTAAAAGGCTATCTTTATACCGATATGATATTAAATCAAGGCAATATTGTTTTCGGGACAGGAGGTCAAGGCGGACACTTCTATTCCGTGAACATAGACACAGGTGAAACCGTCTTTGATTTTAACACCTTGGGCACCTCGAAATTTTTTGAGGTGAACAACAACTATTATTTCTGCTCTGCCGAAAAGAACCGTACGCAAATACTTAAAATCGATTATTTCGGCAACATCTTGGAAAATATTGAGGCAGAAGGCTTGTATTATGACTCTTATTGCCTATTTGATCTGTGTGACGATTTGTTGTGTATAATGACGCTGAAGAAAAAAAGAAAAGGAAATTCGGAATTGTTTTTCCCGATTTTGCATTGTATTCAAGCATGAGAAAAGCGTGACCAATCCCAACCCCTCAAACATACAAAGACGGCGCTCGTAATGAGTGCCGTCTTTTGCGTTATTTATGAATTTTACTCCTCGCTTCTTCCCTTTGGCGTCGGGGCTTTTCTTGATATATACGGATTTTGTGATACAATATCTTTGAAAATCATAGCCGCGCTATACACAGCCACATTAAACGCTTCGTGGAAAAACACATTGCATTTGTTATACTAAAATCACAAAAGCGCTTTTGAATACTTTTTGGAGGACGATAAATATGTCTTTAGGAACAACTATCAAAAAACTTCGCCGTGAGAAAGATATTACACAGGAACAACTTGCAGAATACCTCGGTATAACCTCACGTGCAATTTCACAATGGGAATGCGACAGAACCTCGCCCGATATTTCGCAAATTCCTGTTCTTTGTAATATATTCGAGGTATCGTCGGATGAACTGCTCGGGATAGATGTATCGAACAAAAACAAACAAATTGACGAGCTGTATAACGAAATGTATCAAACCGCCGCAGACGGAAACCAGATCAAAGCAGTTGAGCTTGCAGAAAAAGCATTGATCCTTTATCCGTCATCGTACAAATTAATGGATTTTTACGCTAATGAAATATTTTTGTATAACAATACTTTTTCCATTGCGGTTCAAGAGAATAACAAAAATAAGGCAGTTTTGTATATCGAAAAAATATTGAACGAGTGCACCGATTCGGAAATAAGAAACAACTGTCTTTCTATGGCGTGCTTATGGTATCCGAAAATAGGTCGAACCGCAGAAGCTGAAAAGCTCGCAAAGATGTTAGAAGGTATGAATTATACCTGCGGTGAGTTGCTCGGGAAAATGTACACCGGAAAGAAACAGTTTGAAGTTATTCGTGATGAAGCAATCCGTCAATTCACAAACGTATTGGCGCTCATCGACGATTTAATTTCAACTTGCGATGATGACGGCAACCGAATTTATACCGATGATGAAGTATTGCAACTGAATCAGATGTGTATTGATATGATTAAATTATATTTCCCCAACGGAGATTACTTCTTCTTGGCTCAGGACATTGAAGGCGCATATAGGCAAATGGCGGATATTTATGCAACCAGAAAAGATACGGAAAACACAATCGCTTGTTTGAATTCCGCAACGGATTTTGCTATTTATTTTGATACGCTTTCGCTTGACGCCGTACACACATCTCCCGTAGCAAAGGGAATAGAATGCGGCGAAATTTGGTGGCACGACGGACACAACAACAGTCATAATTTGCTCGAAAAGCTCATATCTGAAAAGTATACACAATATGACTTTATTCGTGAAAGTGAAGCGTTTGGCTCCATATTGACCAAATTAAAAGGATTTGCAAAATAGAGCTTGCCGCCTCAACCTCGCCCCGCTTCCACACGGCAAGCGTTTTGATTGGGTTGGTTTTTTTGAAACGCTTTTTAATCAAAACACAATCGTAATTGTCGTTCCTTTGCCGAGTTCGCTATCGAGCGTCACCTTGCCGCCGTGATAAGCAACGGCGTGTTTTACGATAGAAAGCCCAAGACCTGTACCGCCGGTTTCTTTGGAGTGGCTTTTATCCACGCGATAGAAGCGTTCGAAGATACGGCCTTGATGCTCGGGTGCGATACCTATGCCCGTATCCTTTACGGACACTGCCGCGCGACCGTTATTCTTGCCGATTTTAATTTCGACCCTGCCGCCCTCTACGTTGTAGCGAACGGCGTTATCGCAAAGATTATAAATAATTTCGTATATATAGCGGCGCACTCCGAAAATATTGCAGGGCTCGCCCTCGACGGTTAGTGCTATATTTCTCTTTGATGCCGATATTGCAAGGGCTTCGACAACCTCTTTTGCGACCTCTGTCAGTTCTACCGTTTCGGTCGCGGGCTCGTGGTTTTCGTCGAGCTGAGAAAGGCGGATAATATCGTTGATAAGAGATACGAGCCTTGTTGCTTCCTTGCGGATATTGCCGACAAATCTTGCGGTGTCCTCGGGTTTTACAAGACCGTTTTCGAGAAGCTCGGCGCTTCCGATGATAGATTGAAGCGGTGTTTTTAATTCGTGAGTAACGTTTGCGGTGAACTCCTGACGGTTACGCTCCGCAAAAGCGCGGTCGCTTATATCAAACACGAGAATAACCGCGCCGAGAACCGTTCCTTCCGATTCTATGGCATTGACGGTGAACTGATATTCCCTGCCGTTTCTTTCCTCGGTATATTCGCAGTGGTTGCCGTCAAGTGCGTTCCAAATCGCCTTGCTCATTTTGCTTGTGCGGTCAACAAGCAGGAAATCACTGCCCTTAACCTCTTTTTTAACGGCAAATATCTTCTTCGCCGCCGCGTTCATGCTGAGCACCATACCGTGCTCATCGATCAGCACCAAGCCTTCGCTCATAGAGGAAACTATCTGCTCGAACTCGTCGGACTTTCGGCGCAGAGCTTCCATCTGCGTTTTGATTTGCTTATGCTGCTTGTGTATTTTTGTAAGTATGGGGGT
>JAZTZF010000222.1:0-2446 GCA_045637325.1 Eubacteriales bacterium
GGCGCAGGCAAAGTGCGAGCTTCCGTCAAGACAAAAAATACAGCCTCGGGTATCCAGCGTTCCGTCGCGGTTCGGGCAGGTAAGTCCAAGATCGATAGAGAGTTTATAGACCTTCTCCCCGAAGGTCTTTTTTAAATAATCATTAAGCGAATAATATCGGTTCTGCACTAAATCCCTCCCGACTTTTATCGGTTTGATTTTAGCACAAAATCTTCAAACACGCAATGCCTACGGCGGTTATTGTCGTTATAATTTGTGTTTTTGCTCGCTTTAATAAAATAAAACGTTAAAACGATATTGCATTTTTTGTAAATATATGTTATATTGATGTATAAATCTTTTAGGAAACGAGGTAATATGCCTTGAATTTGGAAATCTTAGCATTAATCCTTTATTTTATCGCTATGCTGTGTATCGGCATCGTCTTCTTCATACGTTCTAAAAGCAAAACCGATAAGGACTATTTTTTAGGCGGACGTTCTATGGGTCCTTGGGTTACGGCTATGAGTGCTCAGGCATCGGACATGAGCGCTTGGTTGCTTATGGGCCTTCCGGGAAGTATTCTGGCGTTCGGCTTGGGTCAGGCATGGATAGGTATCGGTCTTGCTATCGGTACCGCGCTTAACTGGATATTTATTGCACGCCGTCTGCGTCGCTTTTCGCAAGCCGCAAACGACTCTATAACACTGCCCCAGTATCTTTCCAACCGTTTTGCGACAAAAAGCAAGGTTCTGCAAATAGTTTGCGCGGTCGTGTTCCTTGTATGCTTTACACTTTACGTTGCATCGGCTTTCGTTGCGGGCGCAAAAGTATTTACCTCGATTTTTGATATAGACAAGACTGTCGCAATGCTCATTTTCGCAGTTGTACTTATTATTTATACCTTCCTTGGCGGTTACAAGGCGGTTTGCTGGACAGACTTTTTCCAAGGTCTGCTTATGATAGTGGCTGTTCTTGCTATTCCGATAATAATTGTATTTGTCGAAGAAAATTTGAATTTCAACGAGTTGGCAAATACAATAAGTGTTCTGCATCCAGAATCCGGAACCTTAAAAGAATATAGTTTCGTTAAATCTATATTTGATGCACCTCCTGCTGAAATCGCAAACGGTCTCGCATGGGGTTTGGGTTACTTCGGTATGCCCCATATCCTTGTACGCTTTATGTCGATCAAACAGCCCTCGATGGTAAAAAAATCGGCAACTGTAGCTATCGTTTGGGTTGTTCTGGCGCTTGTTGCTGTTATAGTTATTGCCGTAATGGGCAGAAGCATTATCGGCGGAGATTTGCTTGGAGATCCCAGCGGATTTGAGCCGAAAGACGGCGAATGGGTGCATAATAACAAAAGCGATTTAGTATTTATCGAGCTTGCAAGACGGCTATTCCCCGAGTTTATCGCAGGTATATTGCTCTCGGCTATAATTGCGGCAT
This sequence comes from Eubacteriales bacterium, assembly GCA_045637325.1. Taxonomy (GTDB): domain Bacteria; phylum Bacillota; class Clostridia; order Oscillospirales; family CAG-382; genus Coliplasma. The sequence continues at coordinate 1,432 of JAZTZF010000222.1, forward strand.
CGATGTCTACTGCCGACAGCCAGTTGCTTGTTGCATCTTCGTCCTTCACTTCGGATATCTACAAGCCCGTCATCCGCAAAAATGCGTCGGATAAAGAAACGCTTTGGGTTGGCAGAGGCGTTGTGTTGGTAGTTGCGGTAATTGCATACTTTATCGCAAGCAGTAAGGCAGAAGGCGCACAGGCGATAATGAATCTTGTCGAAAACGCTTGGGCGGGATTCGGTTCTGCGTTTGGCCCTGTTGTTATCCTTTCGCTCTTCTGGCGCAGATTCACCTACAAGGGTGCGCTTGCCGGAGTTATTGCAGGTGCGCTTACCGACGTGCTTTGGTACGTCTTCCTTTCGGAAAGTACAGGCATCTACGAGCTTATCCCCGGATTTGCAGTCGGTATGATCGCCGCTGTCGTTGTTACACTTATTGACAAGAAACCCTCCGACGAGGTTACAGCCATATTTGATATGGCGACCTCTGCCGAAGAAGAATAATGATTCTTTGATACTGTTATGATGCAGTTCGATTAACTCGATTGCATCATCGAAGAAAATTCACACCATTTTTGTAAATCCAAAAGAAAAAAAGAGCCCATCGGGCTCTTTTTGTTTTGCGAAAGGGCGGCTGAAAGTAGTATAAATGGATGGAAATAGCCGAAAGTATTATTTTGTAGATGTGTACCAAGCTTCTTTTATATATTCATCCCATTCTATTCTGACACTTTCAAATGTAAAGCATACTGTGAAAAAAGGATCTTTTGCTATTGCATCAATGAAATATGTGAATTCTTCTTTTATTCCTAAATCAAGGATAGTTATCCCCGAATCTAATTGCTCTGAAAAACGGGAAAAGGCAGAATCATCAGTTAAAATGATTTGAGGTTCAGTAGAATAGAGCTCGCCGTTTTCATCTTGCTGCCAATCCCTTCCTGGTTCGTATGATAGTAGATTGAATCCTTCAAAGGTAATAACCGCACTTGCAATCTCCATATCCGTTTCGTGGGAGTTTTGTTCTGTGTTTTTGT
>JAZTZF010000223.1:0-3392 GCA_045637325.1 Eubacteriales bacterium
TGGCAGTTGTAGCAAGCCCCTCCTCGGCTGGCAAAACCTACGCAGAGGGGGTAAAGGGCCGTTGGAAGATGAAAACCCCTCTTTCCGAACGCGTTGCCGGTATGCAGGTACTTAATTCCGAGGATATCGACGCGGGAAAGGAATATGTTGATTTTGTTTTTTGCGCAGTAAATATGCCCAAGGAGCAGATCAAGGCGGTTGAAGAAGCATACGCCAAGCCGGAAATACCCGTTATTTCCAACAACTCGGCACACCGCGGCACACCCGATGTGCCCATGCTTATCCCCGAGATCAACTATGCACACAGCGCAATTATAGAATCGCAAAAGAAACGCTTGGGCACTAAAAAGGGCTTTATATCCGTAAAACCCAACTGCTCTATACAGAGCTATGTTCCTGCGCTTGAGCCTCTGCGCAAATACGGCATCAAGGCTGTAAACGTTACCACGTTCCAGGCAATTTCGGGTGCCGGCAAGACATTTGATACATGGCCCGAAATGATAGACAACGTTATTCCTTATATCGGCGGCGAAGAGGAAAAGAGCGAAAAAGAACCGCTTAAGGTTTGGGGTAAAATTGAAGGCGACGTTATCGTAAACGCAACAAGTCCCGTTATTTCCGCACAGTGCATTCGTGTTCCCGTTGCAGACGGACATCTTGCGGCTGTTTCGGTAAGTTTTGAGAATAAACCTTCTATTGAGCAGATAAAAGCCGATTGGGCAGAATATGTGGGCGAAGCACAGCGTTTGGAACTTCCTCACGCGCCCGAAAAGTTCCTGACCTACTTCGAGGAGGATAACCGTCCTCAGACAGGTCTTGACCGTGATCTCTACGGCGGTATGGGTATTTCCATAGGCAGACTCCGCGAGGATACACTTTTCGATTATAAGTTTGTTTGCCTCTCTCACAATACCCTTCGCGGTGCGGCAGGCGGTGCCGTTCTCGGTGCGGAACTGCTCTACAGACAGGGCTATCTCTATTAAACTAAACAGCAAGAAAAATCAAGAAACCTTCGAAAATATCCGAAGGTTTCTGTTTTTACTAATTAATACCACGAAATACTGTTGTCTGAGTATAGTGTTAAAATGAGTTTTATAAGTTACAATATAAAAAAGTGAACTAAAGGAGGAAATGTTATGCCACGCAAAAAAGCTGTTCCCATATCACCCTCCAAGCAGGAGCTTGATTATAAGAAATTCGGAGATATGCTTAGGACGCAGATAAAAGCCAAGGGTTATACCCAAGCGGTCTTTGCCGAAGCGATCGGTGTTTCTTATTCATCCATGATGGCTATTCTTCAGGGGAAACGCCATATATATCTGCACACTTATGTTAAAATTCTTGATGTTCTGGGTATCAACGATTCGATGCTTTCGCGTGTTTCGAATCGTACCGATACGAAAAAAACACGAAAAAATTAAAAAAGCGAAAGAATTAAAAATACGGAGAAAGGCAAATGGATTTATTATTCAAACGCGGTAAGGCAAGACGACTTATACTTATATTGTTTGATTTGTTCGGTCTTTGTCTGGTAAACACCGCATATTATCTTTCTACTTGGGTATTTGATACTTCGCCGACATATAGTGTCGACATATATTTCTATAACTCTCTTATACTGTTTTTGTGTGTATTTGTATTTAGGTTTGTTTTCAAGGTTTATTCGAATATTTGGCGCTACACCAGCACAAAAGCATATTTAAGCCTTATACTTGCCGATATGTGCGGTGCCGCTGTCGCAATATTGTTGTCACGTGCATTCCTTTTGTATTACGGCATTTGGCATTTTGTTAATGTTTCGTCATTGACGGCGCTTTTTGCGATAACTGCACGCTATGTATACCGCCTTATATATAAACACCGCAACGTGGCTGATCACGAGGAGGGTCCGTGCATTAATGTTGCGATCGTCGGCGCGGGCCAGCTTGGTGTTCTTCTCGCAAGCGACCTTACAAATAACAGACGCTCTGTATACAAGCCGATCTTTTTTATAGATAAAGAAAAAACCAAGGTAGGCTCGCGTGTTTACGGATTGCCTGTATATTACGAGGATACAAGCGTTTTCGAGCAGATAAAACGCGACGGTATAAGCGAAATATTCATAGCACTTGCCAACCTGTCAAGCGAGGAAGCAACACGGCTTTACGATTTCTACAGCCTTACGGGCTGCAAGATAAAGATATACGATCTTCCCGTGCGCGATACCGACAGTCACGGTGTTGCGAAACCGTCTATAAGAAATTTCCAGATCGAGGACCTTTTGTTCCGCGAGCCGGTTAACATAGCGGATAAAAACGATCTTGGATATTATGCCGATAAGACGATTTTGGTTACCGGAGGCGGCGGTTCTATCGGAAGCGAGCTTTGCCGTCAGATAGCAAAGTGTCGGCCCAAAAAACTTATCATTTTTGATATTTACGAGAACAATGCATACGAGATCCAGCAGCAGTTGGTGCGCACCTACGGCGATGCGTTGGATTTTACGGTAGAGATAGGCTCGGTTCGTGACAGGGTACGTTTGGAATGTATCTTTGCAAATTACCGTCCCGACGTCGTATTCCATGCCGCCGCGCACAAGCACGTTCCTCTTATGGAGCAAAGCGGTTGCGAGGCAATAAAAAATAACGTTTTCGGTACTTATAATACTGCCGATATGGCAGAAAAATACGGCGTTAAGAAGTTTATACTCATCTCTACCGATAAAGCGGTTAACCCCACCAACATAATGGGCGCGTCAAAGCGCGTGTGCGAAATGATAGTGCAGTGCCGTACCGACAGCGAGACATCGTTTGCCGCAGTACGCTTCGGCAATGTTTTGGGCTCTAACGGCTCTGTTATCCCGCTGTTCAAGCAACAGATTGCAAACGGCGGTCCTATCACGATCACCGACAAACGCATTATACGTTATTTTATGACGATACCCGAGGCGAGCCAGCTTGTTATGGAGGCAGGCGCAATGGCAAAGCGCGGCGAGCTTTTCGTGCTTGATATGGGCAAGCCAGTGCGTATTTACGACCTTGCGCGCAATATGATAAGACTTTCGGGTTTTGAACCCGAGGTGGATATAAAAATCGAGGAAATCGGTCTCCGCCCCGGCGAAAAGCTCTATGAAGAACTGCTTATGAAGACCGAAACGCTTGATAAGACCGATAATAACATGATCTTTATCGAGCGCGATGCACCTCTTACGCGCGATGAGGTTGACCGCCGCCTTGCCGTTCTTTCGCAAGCGGTGGAAAAATCGTGCGACAAACTGGGCTCATCTGCGGTAAAAGCGGCTGTCGCCGAGGTGGTACCCACCTTCCACGACCCTGCCGAGGTCAACAGTACCGCCGCATCCTCTGCCGAAATGCAGCAGGTGAGGAGTTAAATAATAAAAGAAGAAGCTGTCA
>JAZTZF010000224.1:0-4033 GCA_045637325.1 Eubacteriales bacterium
ATAATTAAATAAAACTCAGGCTGTTGCGATTTTGCGCGACAGCCTGTTTTTTGTCGGGTCTGTGTTGGTGTGTTTTGCAAAAAGTCGTGTAAAAGCTTTTTTCGTGTTTGTTGACAATACTCCCTTTTTGGTGGTATAATCAAGTCAATGGTTTGGCAAACCCGAGGAGAAACATAAATATGGCTATTATATATTTTGATTCGGCGGCGACTGCGGTTCCGCTCGATTCTGCAATAGACGCGGCAAAGTCGGCGATATCTGTTTACGGCAACCCTGCGTCGATACATTCGCAAGGTCTGGCGGCGAAAAAGATTATAGACGACGCACGCAAAAGCGTTGCGAATGCACTTTACTGCAAACCCGAAGAGATAATTTTTACGGGTGGCGGAAGCGAAAGCAACAATCAGGCGATATACGGCTGTGCGAAGTTGCGTGCACGCCGTTCGAAACGCATAATCACCACCGACAGCGAGCACCCCTCGGTTTCGGCACCGCTTTCTGTGCTTGAAACAGAGGGCTGGGAGATAGTCCACATAGGCACAAAAAACGGCGTTTTGGATATTCCTGCGCTCGAAAGAGAGCTGTCGCTCGGCGCGGCTTTCGTTACGATTATGCTTGTAAATAACGAAACAGGCGCAAAATACGATATAGCATCGGTACGCAGAGCTATCGACAAAAGCGGATGCGGCGCGTTGTTCCATTGCGATGCCATTCAGGGTTTTCTAAAAACGACCGACAGGCGCGAGATTGCAAAAAATTGCGACCTTGCAAGCATTTCGGCACATAAGATAGGCGGACTTAAGGGTGTCGGCGCGCTTTATTGCAAAAACGGCATCAAACTGCCCCCTCTTATTCGCGGCGGCGGACAGGAGAACGGTTTTCGGTCGGGAACCGAGAATGTAATCGGCATCGCGGCGTTTGGCGCGGCGTGCGAGTCGTATCCAAATTATTCGGCAGGTATTTCCGAGCTTTATTCGTATCTGACCAAACTGTTATCCGAATCCGAGGTCGGTTTTCGGCTTAATATCCCCGAGAATCATATCGACAATATCCTTTCGGTTTCGGTCCGCGGAGTGCGTAGCGAGGTTATGCTCAACGCGCTTAACAGCGTAGGTATTTGCATATCGGCAGGCAGTGCCTGCTCGGCGCGGAAGGGGCACAGGGGAACTTTGACCGCCTATGGACTTTCCAAAGAGGATATCGAGGGCACCGTGCGTATAAGTATCGGTGTTAACAATAGCATGGAGGAGGTTGCGTTTCTTGCCGAAAAACTGGCGGAAACTGCAAAAAGACTGCGAAGATGAAAGAAGTTTTACTGTTAAAATACGGAGAAATAGTATTAAAAGGACTTAATCGGGGATACTTTAATTCGGTGCTCGAAAGCCGTGTTAAGCGTGCACTCAGGACGGTTCAGGGCGAGTTTTATTACGATTACGCACAGTCCACGCTTTGTATTTCTGCGTCCGACGATGCAGATATGGATGCCGCGTACGAGAGAGTGAAAAAGGTTTTCGGCGTTGCCACGGTGTGCCGCGGTATCGAGTGCAAAAAGGATATGGACGATATCCGAGAAAAGCTCACGCAGAATATCGACACTCTGCTCGGAAACGCAAAGACTTTTAAGTGCGACGCTAAGCGGAGCGACAAGAAATTTCCGCTCAAATCGCCCGAGATCTGCGCTATTTGCGGCGGAACCGTGCTCGAAAACCGTCCCGACATGAAGGTTGATGTTATAAATCCCGAGCGTGTTATAACCATAGAGATACGCGACCGCGCGGCGTTTATTCACGCAAACGGCGAAAAAGGCGCAGGCGGTGTTCCGGTAGGCTCGAGCGGCAGAGCAATGCTTATGCTTTCGGGCGGTATCGACAGCCCCGTTGCAGGCCACATGATAGCACGCCGCGGCGCGGCTATCGATGCGGTTTACTTTGAAACTCCGCCCTATACAGGCGAGGCGGCGGCAGAAAAGGTACGCACTCTTGCCGAAAAACTTACCGAGTATTGCGGCGAAATATATCTTCATTCGGTATCGCTTACCGAGATACAGGAAACACTCGTTGCCAACTGCAAAGAGAAGCTGTTCACCCTGCTTCTCAGGCGCTTTATGGTGCGTTGCGCCTCGAGAATTGCCGAAAAATACGGCGCAGGCTGTATTGTCACGGGCGAAAGTCTGGGGCAGGTGGCAAGCCAGACGATGCAGTCGCTCGCCGTTACCGATGCGGTGGCAACACTGCCCGTGCTCCGTCCCTGCATAGGGCTGGACAAAGAGGAAATAGTTGTCCGCGCAAGAGAGATAGGCACCTTCGAGACCTCTATATTGCCGTATGAGGATTGCTGTACGGTATTCACCCCCAAGCATCCCGACACACGCCCCGATATGGCAGAAATATTGGAGGAAGAATCGAAAATCGATGTGGAAGCATTGGTCGAGCGTGCGTTGAGCACCGATCACTTTGTAAAATTGGGCTGATATAAAAAACAGGGGAGAAAAAGCAGATGAAATCGCTTATAAATAGGCTAAAACAGCAAAATAAACGCATTTCCGTAGCAGAGTCCTGCACAGGCGGACTTATATCGAAAATGATCACCGACACACCGGGTGCAAGCGCGGTGTTCGATTGCGCGGTCACGACCTATTCGAACGAGTTCAAGACAAAGCTTTTAGGCGTCAGAGAAGAAACGCTATCGGAATTCGGAGCCGTTTCGGAACAGACCGCGCGTGAGATGGCGTCGGGCGTGCGTGCGCTTTCGGGCGCGGATATCGCGCTGTCGGTTAGCGGTATTGCAGGTCCCGGCAACGACGGTTCTGTAAAACCTGTTGGAACGGTATGTATAGGGGTAGCGACTGCCGACAGATGCTATGCAACCACCTTTGTTTTTGCAGGCAGCCGTGCCGAAATAAGACGCATGGCAGCAAGAATGGCACTGAACATGGCGTATGACGAGCTCGGCGGAGAGAAGACCAAAGGCAAACAGCCGAAAAAGGAACGCAAAAAAACAAAAAAAGCCACATCTGCGGTCAAAAAAACAAAAACAGCGATCAATAAGCTGATAAAAAAGGATAAATAAAAGAAAAGAACCGTCAATATGACCGTTCTTTTTGTGTCGGGTTGGTGTGCAAAAGTACGAAAAAACGAAGTAAAAGCGAACTAAAGGTGTCTGAGTTTACGATCCATATGCACCTAATAATGATAATAGTGCTTGCATAATACCGAATATAAATAGCGCAACAGAAACAAAAATTAAATTTTTAGATTTGAAATGCTTTCCACTAAAAAACATAGCGATACAAAGTGGCAAAAACATTACGAAAGCCAATATGCCTTGAACGCGTTGATTGGGAGTAAAGTCAGGGACGGAACCACTTTGAACGAGACTGCTCAGTATGGAAAAGCCAATAAGAAAAACTACAAATATTGCTAAAGCAATTATACCGATTTTTTGATTTTTATCAAGTTTTTTCATTTTATGTTCTCCTTTGCGGTATTAAGCGATGCAATCAGCATTCGCTTGATTTCTTCTGCAAGAGAAAGCAGTTCATCAAAGTGATATTCAATCAAATTTGTTCGATTTAGCAATGTAAGCCAATAAATACTTTCTCCCGTTTCTTTAAGTGAAATATGAAGTTTGGATATAAAATCTGCTTTACTGTTACTGTAAACAGCTTCGTTTATGTTTGCTCCAATGCTTGTTGCAGAACGAAGCAATTGTTTTGCTATAGTTGTATCTTTTTTCGCTTTGGAAAACTCTTCATAAAATAAAACGATTTGTGTTGCAAAATCGAGAGATTTTTCAAGTAACGGACTGCTCATAAAACTCTCCTCTGAATGTATTATATCATAATTCGTTCTTTAATTCAATGCTTTGCGGAGCAAAGCTACCATTTCTCTTCACTTTTCTCTCTTATCTTTTCTCTGGAAACGACAATTTTAGAGAAGAAAGAAGAACGAAAAGAGAAAAGCGAAGAGAACAAAAAGAAACGACAATCTTCTGTTGAAAATTGTCGTTTCTTTTTGGCAGCGGAATAGGGATT
>JAZTZF010000225.1:0-6021 GCA_045637325.1 Eubacteriales bacterium
ACTCATTTATCGAACAAGGTTAATCGTATTGCAAAGACGAAAAATTGAAATTTGCCGAAAAGCATTGCGTTTCAGTCCTTTTGAGCTGGTTCAAGTTCCAATGCTTTGGCTAATCCGAAAGGTGTTTTATCAATGAAGATAATATTCTGCGGCGGCGGCACCAGCGGCCATGTAAACCCCGCCTTAAATATAGCCGAAACTATCAAAAAGCGTCACCCCGATGCCGAAATAATGTTTATCGGTACCAAACGCGGTATAGAGAGCACTCTCGTGCCTAAGCATGGATATGCTATCGATTTTGTAGAGGTATCGGGCTTTTCACGCCGACTTACGCTCAAAAATATAAAAGCGGCTTGGCATGCGCTTACTTCGGTGTCAGAGGCAAAAAAGATAATCAAAAAGTTCAACCCCGATCTCGTTATCGGCACAGGCGGCTATGTATCGTGGCCGACCGTAAAGGCGGCATCAAAACTCGGGATACCTACACTTATTCACGAGCAAAATGCATTCCCCGGTGTGACTACAAAGATGCTTTCCAAGTTTGCCGATAAGGTTTGTATATCTTTTTCGGGAAGCGAGAAGTTTTTCGAGGAACAATATCGCAAAAAACTCATCCTTACCGGCAACCCCGTAATAGTTGACGGCATGACGCGTTCGGAAGCGCGTCAAAAATTGGGGCTCTCTGAGTCGGAACCCTATATACTTTCCTACGGCGGAAGTATGGGTGCTGATAAGGTCAACGAGCTTGCTTTTGAACTTATGGAAAAGCTGTCTGTTCCTCAAAATATCCGCCACGCGCATGCAATCGGCAGAGTAGGGCTTGATAAGTTTACTGCCATTGCCAAGGAAAAGGGGCTTGACGGCAATAAAAATTTATCCATTAACGAATACATATACGATATGCCGATCCATCAGGCGGCGGCAGACGTTATAATATGCCGCGCAGGTGCAATGACACTTTCGGAATTGGCTATTCGCGGCCGTGCGGCGGTGCTTATACCCAGTCCGTACGTGACCGAGGATCATCAGTACAAAAATGCACGCTTGATCGCAGATGCAGGCGCGGCGGTTGTTTTCCGTGAGAGCGAGGTTGATTCAAAGCAACTCACCGAAACGGTTTCGGAGCTTATCACAAACCAAAACAAGCGCCGTCGAATGGAAGAAAGCGTAAAAAGTTTTGCGATGCCCGATTCTGTAGATCGCATAGCGGATGAAGCACTTGCATTGTTGAAATAATATAGTGTAAAAAAGACGAAAGGAGTAAAAACGCATGGAACAACAAAAATTCGTCAGAAAAAATACTGCGATATACGACACACAGCGCCGTCAGGAAAACAAGCGTACCAGACGTAAGGTTTTCTATGTGTTTCTTTTCCTTTTTGTTTCTGCAATATTTCTTGCGGTTTGCGTGACGGTTTTTCTTAATGTAAAAACAATATCGATAAACGGTCTAGAGAAATATGAATACGAACAGATTATGGAATACGTGCCCATATTAGAGGGCGATAATATCTTTTCGTTTGATTCGGATGTTATAGAGCAAAATATTATAGCTGCTTTTCCTTATATAGAAACGGTCGAAATCAAACGCGACCTGCCGACCACTGTCGAAGTAAATATTACCGAGGAAAAACCCTATTTTAAGGCGGAACTTGCGGGCGATACCTATCTTATATCCTCGAATCTAAAGGTTCTCGAAAAGATAAATACAGCATCCGAAGAAACGACCGCACTCACAACACTGTCATTGGGCAGTGTCCGCCGTTGCATAGTCGGCAGCAATGTCGAATTTGTGGACGAAAGAACGTTCGACGCGTTGATAGAATTGTATGAAGCCTTTGAAGCGAACTATATAGACACAAAAATCAACGGCGTTGATGTTCGCTCAAGATTCGATATTTATATAGAATACGATAACCGTTTTGAGGTTTATATCGGTGATACAGATAATATCGATATAAAAATCCGTTTTCTTATCGGCATAATAGAAGAGCTCGAAAAAGACGCAAAAGGGAAGATAGACGTGTCGAATCACCGCGAAGGAACGGTTGCACTGTCATAATTCGACATTTGCAGTAAAAAAAATGGCTACTTTTTAAAGAAAAACAAAAAAACTCTTGCATTTCGGAAAAAAACATATTATATTATATAGTGAATGAAAATAAGATATAAGTAATTTTGGAGGTTCAATATGCAAAACATGATCGAAGATCCCAATAAGGTGGTTATTAAGGTCATTGGTGTAGGCGGCGGCGGCGGTAATGCTGTTAATCGTATGATTTCCGCTATCGAAAATGCGGATGTAGAATTTATTAATGTCAATACCGATACCCAGATTCTTATCAAATCCAGCGCACCTACAAAGATCGCAATCGGCGATCGTATCACAAAGGGTCACGGCGCAGGTGCCAACCCCGAGCTCGGCGAAAAGGCTGCCGACGAATCTATCGAGGAAATTACCGAGGCTATTAAGGGTGCCGACATGGTGTTTATCACTGCCGGCATGGGTGGCGGCACAGGTACAGGTGCGGCTCCCGTAATTGCAAAGATAGCACAGTCGCTCGATATACTTACCGTTGCTGTAGTAACCAAGCCCTTCCTTTTCGAGGGTAAGCGTCGTATGCAGCAGGCAGAGGCAGGTATAGAAAAGCTTTCGGAAAACGTTGATGCGCTCATCGTTATCCCCAACGAAAGACTCAAACTCCTCACCGATAAGAAGATCACCTTCCTCAATGCATTCCAGGAAGCAGACGATGTTCTCCGTAAGGGTGTTCAGTCTATCTGCGAACTTATCACCGTTGAGGGTATAATCAACCTCGACTTTGCCGACGTATCTGCTGTTATGGCAAACGCAGGCCTTGCACACATGGGTGTAGGTGCCGCTAAGGGCAAGGATAAGGCAGAGCAGGCAGCTAAGATGGCTATGTCCAGCCCGTTGCTTGAAACCAACATCAGCGGCGCGAAGGGCATCGTTGTTCAGATCACCGGCTCGCCCGATATCGGACTTGACGAGATCGATTCTGCTGTAGCAATGATCACCAGCGAGGCTCAGCCCGATGCAAACATCATCTTCGGTGCGGCTCTCGATTCCTCTCTCGAGGATGAAATGCGTATCACCCTTATCGCAACCGGTTTCGATGCAGATAAGAAGGGCGCTGATGTTCGCCGTCAGATGCAGCAGGCAGAAGCAAAAGCAGCTGCTAACGAAGAACAGCCCGCTAAGGATGCCGCTAACAGCGATATCGACGATATCCTCAGCATGCTCAATAAGAGATAAATCTAAAATGATAAATCGCCAAGTTTAACTTGGCGATTTTTTATGTAAAAAGTGCCGATTTGCATCGGCACTTTTTGTATATTATTCGGGTTTTGTTTCGTATATAAATTCGCCGTTTTCCTCATATTCTGCGGCAAATCCGAAGTCGGTAATTACATCATCGTTAACAAAGTGCGCTTCTGCAAAATTCGCTTTGCCTGTCTGTAATGCGGCGAGCTTGCCGTGCCCCGATACTGCAAAATGGATTCCGTTCTTAAGAGATATCATGATCTCTTCACCGTCATCGGTACCAAACGGCTTGGTGGGGAAGAGCACATAGGGCGAGAGCATCATTTTGGTCTCGGCAAAAGGTTCGTTTTCGTATCGTTCTGCTTCACGAACGATAACCTCTGCAATTTGCTCTGGTGTTGCCGATGTGGAATCGATAATCAAATCATAGTTATTATAGTCAAAGTTATCGACCTTGTATATGTCCTTAAAACGCTTGTTTTCTTCAATACTGCGTGCTATGAGCATTTCTCGTGCTTCTTCAACACTTGCGTATTTCTCCACACTGCCTCTGTCAGCTTGCAGCACTCTCTTTGCCGCAACCGTCGGATCAACGTACATATAGACCTTAAAAGTATTCTCGGCAAAATGCCACGCCATGCGGGAATCATATATCAATTTGTCGCCTGCACGAGCGCGCGATAACTCTACCACCGCATCGTCGATGACGTGATCCAATTCGGGATCCTCAGCCATGCGTTTGTTAAGTTCTAAGGTGGATATACCCATTTCTTCGGCAATTTTTCTCTGTATTGTGCCGGTGCTGTATATTTCATACCCGTATTTGTCTCTCAAAATGGCGCAAACCGTGGATTTACCGCTCCCCAGCTTGCCCGAAAAAGCAATCTGCATTACTGTCACCTCTTTTTATTTCGACTCAATATGCCCCAAAACCTCTCTTGCGGTTTCAAGACATTCGTTTACTTCAAATTCATCAACCTCGTCGGGAATATCGGCAGGATAGCGCGTTTCTATGTAGAACTGGTTTACAAAAGCGCAATCCTTCTTAAACCGCTGTATTTCTTCGTCAAACCTCGATGCGCGCCTTATAAGATATATAAGACTGTGCCCGTCCACAAGCTCGCGCTCGGTTTTAAGAATATATCCCTTAAGCATCTTTTCGATGGCCTGTTGGCAATGAAAAGCGACTAACGAATTGTCGGCTTCGCTCTCAAAAAGTATCTCCGCGCCCCGAAGGTCGATCTTTGCTTTTTTGTACCAATCAAGATATCTCTTGCTGTCCATATAAAACCTTCCCTTCGGTGAGTATTTTTCTTGCAAAACTTGTATCGTCGCTTATGCATTGCTTCCACTCGTCGGGAGTATACAGCAGTATATCAATAGGAATATCGCTGTCTATTTCCGCAGAAATCAATGCCGCCAAACGCCTTTTGCTGGTGGTTTGGACAACCACGCAAATGTCAATATCGCTTTGCGGACGCTCGGTGCCTTTCGCGCGTGAACCAAACAAAATTATCAGCTCCGCGCCGTGCATTTTTGCTATTGAGATTATATCATCAAACATAGCTGTCCTCCGAACTTCTCCTAATAAATTTATTATACTATCAAAGCGTCGGCATGTCAAGATATCGTCATCGGCATATGAAAATAAACAGCAGAGGAAAGAACCTGTAAGTTTTTCCTCTGCAAATTTTTATATTTTTTTGATCATCATGCAATGAGGGCAACCCTCTTCAAAATCGGTTTCGCCGGTAGGGGTGTACCCCAAACGCTCATAAAAAGGTGCGGCTTGTGCCTGCGAATGGATGTGTATAACACCGCCGCCAAGCTCAAATATAACCTTTTCTGCAGCAGAAACGATCTCTGCACCGTATCCTTTTTTGCGATAGGCTTTTCTAACGGCAATCCGTCCGATAATATAACTGCCGTCATCTTTCTTGATGATTCTGCTTGTGGCAACACTTCTGTCATCCACAAATCCAACCAAGTGTATCGCCGTTTTGTCGTCGCTGTCAAACTCCTCACGAAACCCTTGTTCTTTCACAAACACCTCGGTACGGATGTCAACGGCATAAACCGGCAATTTGGGATAAATCTTTATATCCATCGATTATTCGTATATGGGATGTGCGTTGCAGAGCTTATCAACTTCGGAAATGATATATTCACGGCTGTTTTCAAAATCGGTCGCGGTAAGCTTTATCAGCTTGGCGATGATCTTCATGTCGTCTTCCTTAAATCCTCTCGAAGTAACTGCAGGAGTACCTACACGGATACCGCTTGTTATGGTAGGCTTCTGAGGATCGTCGGGAATAGCGTTCTTGTTTACGGTAATATGTACTTCGTCAAGATTGTGCTCGAGCTCTTTGCCGGTAACACCCATACTGCGAAGGTCGATAAGTATAAGGTGATTATCGGTACCGCCGGAAACAAGGTCGAATCCTTCTTCCTTCAAAGCGATCTCAAGAGCTTTTGCGTTTTTAACGATCTGTGCCTGATATTCTTTGTACTCGTCGGTCAAAGCTTCGCCGAAAGCAACTGCTTTTGCGGCAATAATGTGTTCGAGCGGGCCGCCCTGAGTGCGGGGGAAGATAGCCTTGTCGATCTGTTTTGCATACTGGTCCTTGCAGAGTATAAGACCGCCTCTCGGACCGCGCAGCGTCTTGTGCGTGGTGGTGGTAACAACGTCTGCATAAGGAACGGGGCTGGGGTGTTGTCCTGCAGCAACAAGACCT
>JAZTZF010000226.1:0-10108 GCA_045637325.1 Eubacteriales bacterium
ATTGCCCCATGTCGGTCAGGTCGGGATACCCGAGCTGGCGCAATGCCTCATATACCACTACGGCAACCGAATTCGACAAATTGAGCGAGCGGACAAAACCGCGCATAGGAATGCGGATACATCTGTCGTAATTTTCTTTCAACAGCGGTTCGGGCAGACCGTGGCTTTCCTTGCCGAAAACAAAATATATGTCTTTATCGGCAGGATACTGCTCGTCGGAGTGGCATTTCTGCCCTTTTGTTGAGCAATAATAAAACTCGCCGCCGTTTTTAGAGATAAATTCATCCCAATTTTTATATACGGTCACAGTCAGATATTGCCAATAGTCAAGACCAGCACGGCGTATAGAGCGCTCGGACAGCTCGAACCCAAGCGGTTCGATAAGATGCAAATGGCAACCCGTAACAGCGCAGGTACGGGATATATTGCCTGTGTTTTGGGGTATTTCGGGTTCGTAGAGTACTATATGTATCATTTTACACCTTTATAACAATTATTGCTCTGATAATTGTATCACCAATATAACGATTTTTCAACCCCTCTTGATTAATAGATAAAAATGCTTTATAATGCTGTTGTAAATAATATATTTTGACCGTCGGGAGGTTTTGAAAAATGGAACTGAATATTATAAAAACAGATCCCTCCCTTTCGCCTTATGCCGATGCGCTGGAATACAGGATAAACGCCTATTTATCAAAGCGAAACGAGCTTGTAAAACCCGACGAGAGTCTTGCCGATTTTGCTAACGGATACGAATATTTCGGCATCCACCCTACCGAAAACGGATGGGTCTACCGCGAGTGGGCACCGGGTGCCGACAGCATGTATTTTACGGGCGATTTTGCCGATTGGGATGTATATGCCTACCCCATGAACCGCATCGAAAACGGCGTTTTTGAAATATATTTAGACGGCAAAGACAGCCTAAGAGTTGGACAAAAGGTCCAAGCAATCGTTATACGCAACGGCGAGCTTATGCGCCGTGTGCCCTCCTATGCCACCCGTGTTGTGCAGGATCCTGTTACCTATGCTTGGTGTGCCGAGGTTGACGATATTTTGTTTGACCGATTTGAGTGGAGCGATGCAGACTTTACACCTACTCGCACTCCTTTTATCTACGAATGCCACATCGGCATGGCGCAGGAGGAAGGAAAGGTAGGCACTTTTAAAGAGTTTACCGAAAACATCCTTCCGCGAATAAAATCACTCGGTTATAACACTATACAGATAATGGCGGTAATGGAGCACCCATATTACGGCTCTTTCGGCTATCAAGTATCGAACTTTTTTGCCGTAAGTTCGCGCTACGGTATGGCGCGCGATTTGAAAGAGCTTATTAATACCGCACACAAAAAGGGCATCTCGGTTTTGCTTGATGTGGTTCATTCTCACGCGGTCAAAAACGGCGGAGAAGGGTTAAACTACTTCGACGGCACTCATTATCAGTATTTTCACGAGGGCGCACGCGGATACCACCCCGCTTGGGATACAAAGCTGTTTAATTACGGCAAAAACGAGGTTTTGCATTTTCTTCTTTCCAATTTAAAATACTGGATGAAGATATTCCATTTTGACGGGTTCCGTTTTGACGGCGTGACCTCGATGCTGTATCGCGACCACGGTTTGGGAAGCGCTTTTTCGAATTACGGAATGTACTTTTCCGAAAACACAGATGCCGAGGCAGTGACCTATCTTCAGCTTGCGAACGAGCTGATACACGCCATTAATCCAAAGTCAATTACGATAGCCGAGGATATGTCGGGCATGCCGGGAATGTGCATCCCGATCAAGGATGGCGGTATTGGGTTTGATTTCCGTCTTTCTATGGGGATTCCCGACCTTTGGATAAAGTTTATAAAGGAATACAAAGACGAAAATTGGGATATGTTCAAGCTCTGGTACGAGCTGACCGACAGACGCGAGAAAGAAAAGGCGATTGGCTACTGCGAATCGCACGATCAGGCGCTTGTGGGTGACAAGACAATTATTTTCAGGCTTTGCGATTCCGAAATGTATTGGAAAATGCGCAAAGAAGACCAAAGTGCCGTTATCGACCGCGGCATCGCTTTGCACAAGATGATACGGCTCATAACCGCCACTACCGCCGGCGAGGGGTATTTGAACTTTATGGGGAACGAGTTTGGCCACCCCGAATGGATCGATTTCCCGCGGGAGGGCAACGGCTGGAGTTATCATTACTGCCGGCGTCAATGGAGCCTTGCCGACAACAAATCACTACGGTATGAATATCTGCGCGATTTTGACCGTGCCATGATAAAAATGCTCAAAAGCGAAAGGCTTATGAGCAAAAAGCCGCAAAGCCAATGGATAGATCAAAACGACAAAATTATCATCTATACCAAGCATAACACCGTTTTCGCATTCAACTTCCACCCCGATAAATCGTTTGAAAACTATTTTGTCCCCGTTAACGAGGAAGGGGTTTACAGCGTAATACTTTCGAGCGACGACGCATCGTTCGGCGGATTCGACCGTGTTGACAAAGCCTACCGTTACAAAGCCGAAAAAACTAAGGACAATCGATTGGGGTTCTTCTGCTATATCCCCAACCGTTGCTGTATTGTTTATAAAAAACAAGACTAAACAAAAAATGCTGTGGTTGATTCCACAGCATTTTTGTTATTTTTTATTCAAACTCAGATTCAAAACACGCACAAACACGGGGCTCAAAATAATGGATGATGTTATTTCAAGTATAAAGTTACCGGTTGCCATAATCCAGAAAAGTTCCATTCCGGATGCATTGATTTCTGCTTGAACGGCAATTTCTGATGCAGATTCCAGAAAGAAAATAGCGCTACCTGCAAGAAATACCCCTGTATTTACAATAGGACATATCGCGGCGGCTGCGATAACTGCCGCCAATTTATTGTGTTTTTCCAAAAATTTGTAAACCAAACCTGCAGCCAATCCGCAGCCTGCGCCTTTTGCAATAACGGTGAGCACGGTACCCACGCTGCTGAATGTCAAAAACAAATTTGCCTGCCCCGTCAGAAGCACAACCAACCCAAAAATCAACCCAAGCCACGTACTAACTAACGGTCCGCACATCGCGGCTCCGATTACTATCGGAATAATTGCAGTCGCGGTCGCAAATGGGCCAAAAAACGCCGTAATCACTCCGACACCTTGCAAAACAATTACCAAGGCTGTCAAGATTGCGCCGATGGCCAAAGTTTTTGTTGAGATTATATTGCTATTTACTCTTCTCTTATTCATACCTATTAACCCCCTTAACTATTCGCCCTTATATACTAACACTTTTCTGCCTATATAGTTCCATATAAGCGCGATGCCAGCGGCAACACAGCTTATAAACATAAACATTATCGTGTTTTCCTTGCCTATCGAAAGCAGGTTACATCCCAGCTGTGTAACGCCGATATTCACTAACAGACCTACGATAGATACCGCCAAATAGATCAAAAACGGTTTTATACCCTTTCCGCGCTCTTTTTGGCTCTCGCTTGTGAAAACGAAAAAGATGGAAATTACGTAATTTACTATCAAGCCGACCAAAAAGCCCGCCGTAGTAGCAAGTGTAACCCTTATCTCGTTCTCAAAACCGAATACCGAAAACGTACCCATATCGGCAGGAAGTATAAGCGAGTGAAACAGCGTTTTTGTTATCAGGTCAAAAACAAACGCGCTTCCCCCTGCAACAAGATAGCGTAATAATTCTTTTATAAGTTTTTTCTTCTTATCATCCATAATTAATCTTATTTATGTAGAAGTCTTAATAAAAAACATAAAAGCCGTCAACAGTGCCGGCTTTTATTTGCGATAATTATTGCACCGAAAATTATTCAGCGGACTCGGAAGATGCATCAGCCTCGGAAGAAGTCTCTTCGGTTGCGGAAGGATCTTCGGTAGAAGAAGTTGCGGCAGAATCGGTATCGATAGAGCCGATAATATAAAGCGCAAGAACAAGCACAACAAAAACGATAGCAACGATGAGTGTTATCTTTTGATAAAACTTATCCTTACCGCCGATCTTATTCTTGGCAAGATAGGACTCGGAAGCGCCTTGGCCTGCAATGGAATTGCCGAGACCGCGACGTCTTCCCTGCTGAAGACCGATGAGAGCTATAAGTGCAACGGCAAGCAAAAGAAGCACGCCGCCAATGATGTATTCAAGAGGACCCATAATTATTATTTCCTTTCAATATCTGTTCATAATATGTCAACTAAACTAAATAGTACCATATACAGCGATTAAATGCAATACTCGCTCAAAAATTTAATAATTTGTTCACAATTAAAATTCTCGTGTGTCTGTTTTTTTATCTCTGTTTTTCATTTTGGGTTTTTTATTGTCGGTATTTTTTGTGTTGTCCGATTTGCCGCCGTTTTTCTGTCCGTGTTTTACTTTGCGAGTTATAGCCAACACAAGCGAGATGATTCCCCACAAAACAACGATTCCCAAAATGACAAACAAAATTATTTTTGCCGTGCTTCCGAAGAGGAATGACTTGATACCTTCCATAGCCGCCTTTAAACCGTCTGCCGCTACACCGTCTTTTGCCACGGCATCGATCGTTGCAATTTCGGTGCCGTTATAGCGGAATACAACCGTTCCGACCTTCTGACCTGCGGTTACGGGGGCGTCTATCGTATCGTATTCGCTGCCGTTAAATTCTTTTTTGTATACAATGCTTTCGTCATAGATAAGCTCGGTTTCCAAACTGTAGTCATCGACATTGAGCACCAATTTTTCCACCGTCTCGCAAGGCACTACCATTACATAGGACACTCGACCTGCGTTTGTGCGTAATTCACCGATTATTTTATCGGTTGTCGCAACCGTGAGCAGCCTAAAAGATTCGCGTGTCCATTTTATGAGTTTGTTCATATCGACATAGGCGTTGCCCTCGCCGAATGAATAGTGTGTCTTATCGTCAATGCGCTCGACTATCATTCCGCTTGCGCACATTACAACGAATATATAGGTTCTGCCTTCTTTCTGGCTCGCGGTTATAAGGCAATAATTCCCGCTTCTGTCAAGCTGACCTGCTATAAGTCCTATAGCGTCTTTGTTCAAAAATCCGCCTACATAATAACTGCTTTTAAGAAAATTCTTGTTGCGTATGGTAGAGCTTCTGTTGAAAGAATAGGATTCTACATTTGACAGCTTTACAAGCTCATCATACTGATAAAACGCACTCGCAATAAGAGCAACCTCACGCGGAGTCGTATACTGGTTGGGCGAATCCAATCCCGTGGGATTGACGAATTTCGTTTCTGTCAGCCCGAGTTCTTCGACCTTTTTATTCATCCTGTCAACAAACTCATTTATTCCGCCACCGAGATATCTCTTGCCGAAATCGCAGGCTATCGTTGCTACGGCATCGTTTGCGCAGGCGACGAGCGTTGCGGCAAGCAGATCCTTTGCCGAATATGTATCGCCTGCATCCAAGCCCATCATCGGAACGCGCACATCGGCAATATCGCCTGAATTGTCTATAGCGTCGTTTGTTACCGTTACCAGAGTATCGGCCGAATTGAGTCCACGCTCTTTCAGTATATCGCTCGCAACCATACACGCAACCAATTTTGTGGCAACGGTAGGCGCCACCTTTTCATCGATGCGGTCGGAATAAAGAAACTGATCGTCATCTATACAATATGCAACAGCGGCGTTGCCAGAGGTGATATCGGGAGTTTGCTGTATGACATCTTCTGCTTCTTCTGCAATAGCAAATATCGGAGCAGATAACATAAAAGCAACAAGTAACGCAAGTAAAAACGCAAATTTGCGCGTATATTTCATTAATTTATACCCCTTTCGAAAGTATCTTTGCGGCAGTTTCTCTGTCGCGCCCGATTTGTTCCTTGAGTTCGGTCAAAGACGAAAATCTTTGCTCTTCCCTGATAAACTCCAAAAATTCGGTTTCGGCAAATTCGCCGTAGCAATCGCCCGAATAACCGAAAAGATATGTTTCGCATATCGGAGCAATACTACCGCCCAGCGTGGGTTTTATTCCTATATTCGCCACGCCGCCGTAAGCGGTTCCGCCGATAGTGCATTTTACCGCATAAACGCCGAATTTCGGAAGTGCCAACTCGGTAGGAAAGTTCTGGTTAATCGTCGGGAATCCAAGCGTTCTGCCGAGCTCGGCACCGTGTACTACCTCGCCTTTGAACGAATAGTTGCGGTTGAGCAATCTGTTGGCAGACAAAATCTCACCGTTTGCAATCATGTTTCTTATTATTGTCGAGCTGACAGGCGCACCGTCGATCAGTAGGGCTTTCGGTGTTATAACACCTACGCCTTTCGGCGAAAGCAGTTTTTCTATAAGAGCGACATCGCCCTCTCTGTCCCTGCCGAAACGAAAATCATATCCGCAAACGATACTTTTCGCCTGCAAAATATCATACAGTACCGTCTCGGAAAAATCGGCGGCGGAAAGTGTTTTTATATCGCTGAACGAAGCGGAAAACACAACATCCACGCCCAAATCGGCAAGCAGTTCGAGCCTTTTATCCTGCGATGCGAGTAATTTCGAATCGCGCTTCGGGTTATCCCCGATATCAAAAGTAAATACCACCGAAGGAAGAGAGAGGCGTTTTGCCTCGCCGATAAGCGAATCGAGCATGGCGCGATGACCGAGATGAACGCCGTCAAACATGCCTACCGCAACGACAACACCGTTATTTATGTCCGCATCGGTGCGGATTTTTTTTGTTTTTAATATTTTTTTCAACATATCATACATAACAACAATATAATACCCAATTTATCCCTTTTTGTCAACTTGCAAAGGTATATTTTTATCCCTTATGCAAATAATATTTTCCAGAAAAAGAAGGACGGGTGTTATATATGAGTCATCAAAAAAACGACAAATTCGATTCGGTCATACTCGCAGGAGGATTGGGCACGCGTTTGGCTCCGCTTACCGACAGTATGCCCAAACCCATGCTCCCTATCGCAGGTGTTTCTGCCTATGAACGCAATCTATCCTTATTGCGCAAATGCGGATTCCGAAAAACCGCCGTCACCACAATGTATCTGCCCGAAAAGATCGAGCAGACGGGCGATCATTCGGGGAGTGTCGAGTACTTCCGCGAAGAAAAACCGCTCGGCAGTGCAGGCGCAGTTTCTAAACTAAAGGGGCGTATTGACGATTGTCTTCTCGTGCTTTCGGGCGATGCTATTTGCGATTTCGACCTAAAAAAAGCAAAAGAAGAATTCCTAAAAAGCGGTTGTGACGCCGCCATGGTGCTTTGCCGTACAAACGATTCCGGCGAATACGGCTCGGTCTGCGTACAGCATGGCAGAGTAACAGGTTTTTGCGAAAAACCATCTGTGCGCGACACGCTTTCCGATCTTATTAACACAGGTATATATTTTATCGGGCCGAAAGCGCTGTCGATGATACCCGAAAACACAATATATGATTTTGCACGCGACCTCTTCCCTGCATTATTACGCGCTGGTATGCCAATTGCCGGATTAGAACCTATCGGGCACTGGTTTGATATCGGCTCGTTCGGAGAATACCACCGATGCAACATGTGGGTGTCGGATGCAAAAAACTGCATCGGAAGCCATGTTTCGATTCATCCCGCGGCGCGAATCGAATACAGCGTTATTATGAACAACTGTACCGTCGGCAACAGCGTTCTCCGCGGAAGCATTGTAGGTGAAAACGCCGTTATCGGAAACGACTGTATTATTCCTCCCGGTTGCGTTATCGGGCCGGGGTCTGAGCTGAGAGACGGCACCGCACTTGCGCCCGGCAGTATCGTGCAGACGGGCGCGACATATGTAGGCGATGCTTTTGTGGACATGTTTCCGCGCCCCAAGCAAAACCTTATTTTAGATGACGACTCGGTAATTGCCGAGGATGGCAACGATGGATATTTTGTCCGCTTGGGCAGGCTTTTGGGAGGCGGAGAAAACATTATCGCGTTTGCCGAAGGCGAGGGGATGACTCTTACGCAAGCGTGCGAGCTTGCCTGCGGTGCCGCCGAGACGGGAAGCGGATGTACCGTTATCTCGGGCGGAAACGCATCTACCGCCGCCTTTGCCGCCGCAGAATATAACAACCGTACTGCATATATTTCCAAAAACGGCGACCGAACCGAAATACGCCTGTTCTCTAAGGGCGGTATGCCCTATTCACGCGAGGAACTGCGCAAACTCTCGGCAAAAACGCCCAAAACCTCTGCCAAGGCAGGAAGCGTATATTTGCTTCCTCACGGCGCATTGATAAAGCGTTATTTGCAGTATTTAAAGGATAATACGGTTATTCCGAAAACTATAAATGTCGTCGACGGTAACGAAAATGCCTTTTTGCGCGAATGCGTTGAAGAATTGGGAATAAAAAAGGACGAACAAAGCGCATCCTTTTTACTCTCTGAGGACGGCGAAAAAGCAAGTGCGATCCTACCCAATGGCCGCGAAATTTCCTATTGGCAGTTGATCGCCATTTGTTGTATCGAAGGCAAGCGCAACGGTATAATTCTGCCTAACGATACTCCCACTGCCGTCGAACGGATACTAAGACGCCACTCGATAGACATCGCTTTTTACGGTGACAGCGAATCCGACGTTCGCCGTCTTGCCGAAACCGACCGACTGCACCGCGACGGTGTTTTGCTTGCGCTTACCGCCGCAGTCATCGCAGAAAAAAGCGGTTGTACCCTTGCCGAGCTTGCCGACAGACTGCCGCCGTTTTCGGTAATTACGCGCTTGATATTTGCCGAACGCGACAAAATGAGCTCGGTAATATCCGCCCTGCGCGAAGAATGCGGAAACGCCAGATGTGCAGGTTTTGATTTCGGTGACGGCAGAGTAAACGTTTATGCAAGCGCATCGGGCAGGTTCAGGCTTATTGCCGAAGCAACCGACAGCGAAACGGCGGAAGAAATAACGCTCCGCGCTATCGATATGCTCGAAAAACGAAGATAACACAAATCCGTTTTTGAAAAACACAAAAATGAGCCGTCGCATCAATCGCTTGCGACGGCTCCGTTTTTGCCATATATTTCTTAGACACTCGGTGAATTTTTAATCCTCTTGAGTTGCAATCTCCGCCTTGTTGCGCCATTGAGTAACCGCGCGTATCTTTTTTGCCAACAGTGCGCTCGCGCGTATGCTTGCGCGCACGTTGGGGTGACCGTTTGCGCCGGTTTCGGATTCGTTCCCGAAAATAGAGTCAACAAACAGGAAATGCACTTTTTTGTCGGTTTTTGCCACTTCGCGTATGGTTTTACGCAGTGTTTCGGCATAAAGGTTGCTCATCAAGCCGTACATCCAGATTATCTGTGCCTGAGGATAACGCGCACGAACCTTTGAAATAAGATCCTTTGCGGCAACGGCAAACTCGTCGTCGGGCGCAGGTCCGCCGCTGTCGTTCGTACCGATATTGATCACAACGACGTCGGCAATCCAGCCGTCGTTGCATTCGCCGCCGTTACGGGTGAGATAATTATAATACTCGCCTGTTTTAACATCACTTCTGTCGCCCTTGCAGTTACATACAATTCCCTTGCCCGAAATACCGATATATCTTGCATCGGCACCGAATTTTTCGGCGGTCAGGCAGGCGTACGAATATGTACCGTCCTGTTGATAGGTATAATAGGTAGGATCGACAGCGGCACCCAAAACGCCGTATCCGCAGGTGATAGAGTCGCCTATAAATTCTATCCTGCGGGGAGAATTAAAGGGCGGTTTGCGAAGCGATGCAGAATTGCCGAGCAGAGATATCGTGTCGAACTTAACCGCCGTATCGCCCTCGGTAACCCTAAGCACCTCAACACGGTGGCGTTTGTCGGGCAATCCCTCGATAATCAATCGCTGAACTCCGTCTACGACCTCGAAACGCTGGGTGCGGTTGCCGTCGATGTTTATTCTTACATAGACAGAACCGATAGAAGCGTTTTCGCCGAGCGTGATAATAAATCCCGTACCGTCAAAAACAAACGCAAAACCGCTGTTGGTCCAATCAAACGCAAGGCAACCGTCTGCTACGGTATGTCTTCCGCGGACGCGTATCATTTCGTTTCCTGCCAATTTTATGGGTTCATTTACGAAAAAAGGCTTTTTTTCCATTTCCTTATCCTTATAAAACAT
>JAZTZF010000227.1:0-3161 GCA_045637325.1 Eubacteriales bacterium
TCTGTCGTAATTATCGGCATCCTTGTTAACTATAACTCGACGACATTGGTCGAAAATTTTCTTTTTGCAATTTAGATATTCGTCAAAATCCTTGTGCTCCGATTCTCCAATGTGATCGGGCGAAAGGTTCGAAAAAATGCCTGTGTCAAATTTGATACCGTGTGTTTTGCTGAGCTTAAATCCTTGAGAGGTTGCTTCCATAATGGCGGTATCACAACCAGAATCGAGCATTTCTCGGTAGTATTTGTGTATAAGGTAGGATTCGGGAGTGGAATTAACGGTGTCGTAAAACCTGTCGGATATGTAAACGCCGGTTGAACCGATAACGCCGACCTTGTGTCCTGCTGATTCGTAAATGCTTTTCAGCATAAACGAAATGCTGGTTTTGCCTTTTGTTCCGGTTATTGCAATGGTATTTAGCTTTTCGGCAGGATGTTCGAATAAGTTCGCACTTGCGAGCGCGAGCGATTTGCGTGTGTCTTTCACATAAATAATAATTGCATCATCGGGTAGGAATAGTTCCTTTTCCGCCATAAAAACCCGTGTGCCTTTTGCATAAACATCCTTGGCGAAATCGTGTCCGTCATTTGTAAAACCGGTTATGCAGACAAAGATTGTGTCAGCAATTGCGTTTCTTGAATCATATATGATATCTGCTATTTCGGTTTCGCCGCAATAATTGTTACAAGAAAATTCAATTCCTTTTAGGATCTCGGCAAGTCTCATATATTTACTCCTGTTGTAAAAGTGAGAAATCGCATTATCAATATAATTATATATCATTTTTTATGTGTTTTTCAATACGATTTAAATTATTCTTTTTGCTTTTGTTAAAAAAATCTCAAAAACACTTGCAATTAACATTATTTGTGTTAAAATAAAGAAAATTGTGTTAAATGGGAGGTAAAAGTGAATAACGGTTTTTATGCAATGCTGTTCCGAATGAAACATATAAAACGCTGGGGAATAATGCATTCGCTGATTCCGGATTACCTTTCCACCCATTCTCTAGAGGTTGCGTTTTTGGCGCACTCTCTTGCCATAATCGGTAACACAATTTATGGAAAAGAGTATGACTGTAACGCTATTGCTGTAAAGGCGATGTACCATGATGTGCCGGAGATTTTTACGGGGGATATTCCTACTCCTGTAAAGTATTTCAGTGACGCAACAAAATCTGCCTATTCCTCGGTAGAGTCTGCTTCGCTCGATAAACTCACCGAAATGCTTCCCGATGCATTCAGGGAAGAATATGCTTCGCTTTTTGTTAACACCGCCGAAGAAAAACAGCTTATAAAAGCTGCCGATAGGATTTCGGCATATATAAAATGTCTGGAAGAGAAGAATTACGGCAGCCGAGAGTTTGATATGGCGGGCGATCGTTTGTTAAAGGCAATAAACGATATGAACTGCGCCGAGGCGGATTATTTTCTCGAGAATTTCTTGGATTCATTTGGTCTGCCCATAGATTCCATAATTGCCAAAGAATAGTTTTTGACTGTAAAAACTGTTATGATAAAATTCACATAAAAGAAAGGTATTATTTATGAAAATCGGTCTTATTGCGGATTCGCTTCGTCTTGATTTCGAGGACAGCATCAAAGCGGCGAACAAACTCGGGGTAACAGGTGTACAGAAGTACATGACTTTCGGTGATTTTACCGCCGAAGATCTCACTCCTGCCCGTATCAAGGAAGTGAAGGATATAATGTCCTCCAACGGTCTCGTATTTTCTGCTATTTGCGGCGACTTCAATGTCGATCTTGATGACGACGATGTTGTCGAAAACTCCATGAGAGTTCTTGATAAAGCGAAGGAACTTGATTGCCACATCGTTACAACTCACATCGGACATATTTTCGAGACCGAAGATGCCCGTATGGAAAAGATCAGAAACAATGCTTATAAGCTTGCATCTTACGCTGATAGCATGGGTTCTGTTTTCGCGGCTGAAACCGGTACCGAAAAAGCGGTTGTTCTCAAGGCGTTTCTCGATTCTCTCGGTGCAAAGGGCTTGCGTGTAAATTACGACCCTGCAAACCTTGTTATGGTTGCAGGCGACGATCCCGTTGCAGGCGTATATACACTTCGTGATTATATCGTTCACACCCATGCTAAAGACGGCATCAAGACCGGCGATACAACATGGGAAGAACTTCCTCTCGGTAAGGGCGGCGTAGATTTCGATAAGTATATTGCCGCACTGAACGATATCGGTTATGACGGCTATCTTACCATCGAACGCGAAGTAGGCGAAGATCCTGCAAGCGATATAAGCATGGCTGTTGATTTCCTCAAGTGCAAACTTAATAAACTTGGTATTAAGATCGGTTGATTTAATTATGGATAACAAAATGATTTTCAAAGGAAAAACAGCTGTCGTTACCGGCGGCGGCGGTGTTCTCTGCTCGGCTTTCTGCGAGGCACTTGCCGAGCGCGGAGCTAATGTGGCTGTGCTAGACTTAAAT
The DNA here is from genome assembly GCA_045637325.1 of Eubacteriales bacterium. Lineage (GTDB taxonomy): Bacteria > Bacillota > Clostridia > Oscillospirales > CAG-382 > Coliplasma. The sequence goes on from JAZTZF010000227.1 coordinate 2,469, forward strand.
GCGGATAATGCTATCGCTGTTGCCGATAAAATAAACGCAAAAGGCGGCAACGCTATAGGTCTTTCTGCTAATGTGCTTGAGAAGGAAAGTCTTCTTGGCGCCAAGAATGCAGTAATGGAAAAGTTCGGCAGTATCGATATACTCATTAACGGCGCAGGCGGTAACAACCCTCGTGCCACTACCGATAAAGAATACCTTTATCCCGAAGATATCGATTCTGCTGAGGATGTAAAAACATTCTTCGATTTGGATCCCAAGGGTGTCGGTTTTGTTTTCGACCTTAACTTTTTGGGTACGCTTTTGCCTACACAGGTATTTTCTGCCGAGATGTGTAAGGATGGGGGAGTTATAATCAACATTTCTTCCATGAATGCATACAGACCCCTCACAAAGATTCCTGCTTATTCGGCGGCAAAAAGTGCAATCTCGAACCTTACCATGTGGCTCGCGGTACACTTTTCCAAAGTCGGCATAAGGGTAAATGCCATTGCACCCGGTTTCTTTGTAACCGCACAAAACAAGGCTCTGCTTTTTGATGAGAACGGCAAACCCACTCCCAGAACCGAAAAGATACTTGCCGCAACACCTATGGGCAGATTCGGCGATCCCGACGAGCTTATAGGCACCTTGGTTTATCTGTGCGATAATAATGCATCGGGCTTTGTTAACGGTACCGTAATACCCGTTGACGGC
>JAZTZF010000228.1:0-8256 GCA_045637325.1 Eubacteriales bacterium
CCTTATCGGCAACCGAGGCGATCGTCTCTGCAAATCCGCCCGGTCTGTCGGGAATGCCTACGGCGATAACGTCGGTAAGCGAAACGGTAAGTCCCGCTTCTTTCAAGGTTTTTTCTGCCTCGTAGGGTTTATCGACCACAAGGCGCAAGATACCGAAATCGGTTGTATCTGCTATCGAAAGCGCACGGATATCTATACCTGCGTTTGCGATTATGGTTGTAATCTCGGCAAGTCTGCCCGACTTGTTTTCAACGAAAACTGAAAGTTGTTTAATATACATATCATTGTGTCCTTTCGTTTTTTATTTATTCTTTCTGTTGTCAATAACTCGTTTTGCCTTGCCCTCGCTGCGCGGAAGCGTGCCGTATTCGACAAACTTGATGCTTGCGTGCACGTTAAGCGTGCTCTGCATTGCGCCCTCGAGCTTCTTTCTTATGGTTTCGAGGTCCTTGACGGTATCCGAGAAGTTGTTTGCGCTTATCTCCACCTCGACCGTAAGGGTATCGAGATTATTCACACGGTCAACCGTGATAAGATAGTTGGGTTCCATCCCCTGCGAAAGCAAAACGTGCTCGATCTGCGAGGGGAAAACATTTACACCGCGGATAATAAGCATATCGTCGCTTCTGCCCATGGGTTTTGACATTCTCACCGTCGTTCTTCCGCAGGCGCATTTTTCGTGGTTGAGCGAGCAGAGATCGCGCGTGCGATAGCGGATAAGCGGCAATGCCTCCTTGCCTATACAGGTAAAGACAAGCTCGCCCACCTCACCGTCGGGAAGCGGTTCTAAGGTTTCGGGGTCGATAACCTCGGGATAGAAATAATCCTCGTTTATATGCATACCGTTGTGGCACTCGCAATCGAACGAAACACCGGGGCCCGCGATCTCCGAAAGGCCGTAAATATCGTACGCCTCTATGCCCAAAAGCTCCTCTATCTGCTTGCGCATCTCATCGGTCCAGGGTTCTGCACCGAAAATACCTGCGCGGAGTTTTAGGTTCTCGAGCGGAATATTGTTGTCGCGCCTGTATTCACCGAGATAAAGCGCATATGACGGAGTACAGCAGAGCACCGTCGAGCCGAAATCTTGAAATATCTGCAACTGACGCGCCGTATTACCCGTAGAAACCGGAACCGCCGTCGCGCCGAGATATTCGGCACCGTAATGCAGACCCAATCCTCCTGTGAACAGACCGTAGCCGTAGGAAACATGAACCATATCGTCCTTTGTTCCCCCGGTTGCCGCAATAGCTCTTGCCGCACATTCCGACCAAACTTTGATGTCGTTCGCGGTATAGCCGACAACCGTCTGTTTTCCGGTAGTACCCGAGGATGCATGTACACGGACAAGATCGGTTTGGGGTACGGCAAACAAGCCGAACGGATAGTTATCCCTAAGATCGGTCTTTAGCGTGAACGGCAGCTTGGTTATGTCGTCGATAGACTGTATATCATCGGGCGACAGACCCATTTCGTCGAACTTCTGTTTATAAAACGGAATATTTTCATAGGCAGATCTGACCGCTTTTTTCAGTCGTTCGCTCTGAACGGCTCTCATTTCACTGCGTGAAGCAGACTCTGCCTCGGGTTTCAAAATCCCCATTGTGGTTTCTCCTTATTTAATACCGTATCCTAATTCGAATGCTTTTTCGTTGATCTCTATCGTTTTTTGAGGAACGGTTGCGCGGATTGCGTTCAAGCACTCCTCTTTGTCTATCCCCAACTGTTTTGCGGCGATGCCGAGAAGCACGATATTGACCGCCTTGGCACTGCCAGCTTCCTCGGCAAGCGAAAGTGCATCTGCCGAAATGACCTTAATTCCCAATTCCGAAATTCTGTCAAGAACCTTTTCGGGATATTGAGCATTGCCCATTATAACAGGCATCGGGTCGATCTGTGCGGTGTTGGAGATAACCGTTCCGCCCTGTTTTAGATAGGGCAGCCAACGCGCGCTCTCGAGCGCCTCGAAAGAGATTATCATATCTGCTTCGCCAAGATCGATTACGGGCGAAAATACCTTTTCGCCTGCGCGAACGTAGGTTACAACGCTTCCTCCGCGCTGGCTCATGCCGTGAACCTCGCTCACCTTAACATCCATGCCCGAATCGATAAATATTTTGCCCATTAATTTGGAGGCAAGAAGTGTTCCCTGTCCGCCTACGCCGACGATAAGAATATTTACAGAATTCATTTTTTTTGCCTCCCTCTTTTAATTGTTTTCGGGCGTTTTGATCGCGCCCAGACGGCAGGTCTCGACACAAACACCGCATCCCAAGCACTGGTTTGCATCGATAATTGCTTTGTTTTTGCCGTTATCAAGCTTCTTTTGCGAAATTGCGGGACAGCCGACTTTTAGGCATGCCTTACAGCCGACGCACTTATCCGAATCTACATAAAGTGCCTTGGGGTGTTTTACATTCTTAAGCAACGCGCAGGGGCGTCTTGAAATAACAAGCGAGGGTTCTTCTGCCGAAAGCTCCTCCTCGACCGCCGTTCTCGTTGCCTTGATATCGAACGGATCGACAACGACAACACGCTTGATTCCGATCGCTTTTGCAAGCGACTCGAGATCCACCGCGGTTGTGGGATCGCCTTTGATGGTCTTGCCGTTTAGAGGGTTGTTCTGATGCCCCGTCATACCAGTGATAGAGTTGTCCAGCACGATAACGGTAGAGATTCCCTTGTTATATACAATATCTATAAGTCCGGTAATACCCGAGTGAATAAACGTCGAGTCGCCGATAACCGCGATAGAACGCTTTGCCGCCTCGCTTCCGCGTGCGGTATTATAGCCGTGAAGCGCAGATACCGATGCACCCATACATACGCAGGTATCCATCATCGAAAGCGGAGCCTGTGCGCCGAGTGTATAACAGCCGATATCGCCGCTTACATAAAGGTTAAGATCCTTGAGCGCGTAATAAAGACCTCTGTGCGGACAGCCGGGACAAAGAACGGGGGGACGTGCGGGAATATCGCCGTCGAATGCCACCGTTTCCTTCTCGGTGCCGAAGATCGCCTTTTCGATAAGCGACTGATTATACTCGCCCAACGGAGGGAATACCTCCCTGCCGATAACCTTTACGCCGAGTTTGATGCAGTGTGTTTCGATAATATCATCGAGTTCTTCTATTACATAAAGGGTTTTGACTTTTTTCGCAAAATCTATGATCGCCTTTTCGGGCAGAGGATTAACTATACCGAGTTTTAGATAGCTTGCCTTTTCGCCCAATGCCTCGCGCGCGTATGCATAAGTACTGCCTGCGGCGATAACGCCTATTTCGTCGGAATACATCTCTATTTTGTTTACGCCAAGCTCAAACGCCTCGGTATCCGCCCACTCGGTGAGTGCGGCGTTGCGGGATTCTACCTTTGCGTGTGCCTTGCGTGCCATTGCAGGCATCATTACATTTTTCATCACATCGCGCTTGTATTCCTTAAGCTCAATCTCTTTCCTTTCGGAAACTGTTACAAGCGAACGCGAATGGCTGATTCTTGTCGAAAGACGAAGCAAGAACGGAGCATCAAAACGCTCGGACAGATCGTAGGCAATTTTGGTGAAATCAAGTGCTTCTTGGCTATCCGACGGTTCAAGCATGGGAACTTTAGCCGCGATTGCGTGACGGCGAGAATCCTGCTCGTTCTGCGAGGAGTGCATGCCGGGGTCGTCGGCAACCGCGCAAACCATACCGCCGTTTACTCCGATATAAGAAGCGGTGTACAGCGGATCTGCCGCAACATTCAAGCCGACGTGCTTCATCGCGCAGAAAGATCTTGCGCCGCCGAACGATGCGCCGATTGCAACCTCGAACGCAACCTTTTCGTTGGGTGCCCATTCGGAATATATTTCGTCGTATTTGCTTACTGCTTCGGTTATTTCGGTACTGGGTGTACCGGGGTAGGACGAAACAACGCGCACACCTGCCTCAAAAAGACCTTGTGCTACCGCTTCGTTACCCAAAAGAAGTTTCTTTTCCATATCTGTTTTCATCCCTTATTTATTTTCGTTACGCAGATCTAATACTCGCTTTGCCTTGCCCGTAAAGCGCTCTATAGAGTTCGGCTCGACAAGCGTTACTTTTATTTCTATGCCGAGAATATTTTTTATATTATCGTGGATGCGCTTCTGGAGCGAAACAAGCTCGCCGTAACGGTCAAGCAGGCCGCCGTCGATAAGCTCTACGCGCACCTCCATAGAATCGGAATATCCCTCTCGGCGCAACACCAACAGATAGTTGGGGCTGATCTCGGTCATGCCGATAAGCGCACTTTCGACCTGCGACGGGAAAACATTTACGCCGCGCACTTTTATCATATCGTCGCTTCTGCCGATTATCTTGTGCATCCTTGCGGTGGTTCTTCCACAAGCGCAGGGCTCGTAATTTAGATTTGTTATATCCTTGGTGCGGTAGCGAAGCATGGGAAGACCGCGCTTGGTAAGGTTTGTTACAACAAGCTCGCCGGTTTCGCCCTTGTCAAGCGTTTTTCCGCTTGCCGAATCGATTATCTCGCACAGGAAGTGGTCCTCGTTTATATGCAGACCGTCGCGGTACATGCATTCGCCCGACATGCCGGGGCCGTTAAGCTCGGACATGCCGTAGTTGTCGGTACAGAAAAATCCGTTGCCCCAATGGGTTTCTATCTCTTTACGCATCTCGGGGGTAGAGCCTTCGCTGCCCAAAATGCCGTATTTGAGCTTGTATTGGCTCATGGGATATTTGTCCGCCATGTTTCTTGCCGCCTCGGCAAGGTACATACAATAAGACGGCGTGGCAACTATTGCGTCGGTGCCGAAATCGCGCATGAATTTAAGCTGTTTTTCGGTGTTGCCCGACGAGCAGGGAACAACAGCCGCGCCGATTTTTTCCAAGCCGTAATGCAGACCCAGCGCACCCGTGAACATGCCGTAGCCGAAACAGATCTGCACGATAGTGCCCTCGTGTGCACCTGCGGCAACCGCCAAACGCGCAACCTGCTCGCTCCAATGCTCCATATCCTCGCGCGTGTAGGCAACGACTGTCGGGTTGCCTGTCGTTCCCGACGACGCGTGTATGCGGAGTATCTTTTCCTTCGGCACAGAAAGCATGCCGAACGGATATGTATCTCTCAGATCGTCCTTGGTGGTATAAGGGATATACTCGATATCCGACAGGCATTTTATCTTGTCCGCCGTTACACCTGCTGCCGCAAGGCGTTTGGAATAAAACTCGGAATTCTTTTCGCAGTAATCGACAAGCGACTTGAGCCTTTCGAGCTGTAGTGCCTCCAATTCCTTTCGGGGCATACATTCCATTTCTTTATTAAAAATTCTGTTTTCCATTTATCTATTCTCCTTTTTGGAGGTTTTCTCTTTTTTGTGTAGCGGCACTCACCGCAAATACGAGAGCGAGCGATATAAGCATTGCCAAGCAGGCAAAATGCGCGCCCATGTCGCTTATTTTACCGAACCCGCCGAGCGTGATCTCGCTGTTTGCGAGTTTTGCAACCAGCGGAGGAAGCGCAACGGCGAAACCGCCTATCATACCAGCCCACGCGCCTGCCTTGTTAACCTTTTTCCAATAAAGCGAAACGGCATACGGTGCTAAGAAGCTGCCCGAAATAATGCCCCATGAATAGCTCATCATATCGAGTATCGGGGTGCCGGTTCCCTTCCATGCGATAAGGAAGGAAAGCGCAACGAACACGACGCAAACTATCTTTGTCATGCCCGAAAGGTCTTTTTCCTTGTCCTTTAGAATCCTGTCGCGGATAATGTCCATGGTAAGTGTGGACGATGCCGTGATGGTGATGGAGGAAAGTGTGGAAACGCTTGCGGCAATAAGCAACACCAGCACTATACCGACCAAAACATCGGCAATGCCTGCATTATCAAGCATGTTCGGAACTATATAGTCCCTGCCGCCCTTTGGTAACTCATCAAAAAACAGATGCGAAAGCGAGCCGATAAGATAACCGCCGCCTGCAACGACAAACGCGAAAAAGGTGGAAATGACGGTACCGCGCGAAACCTCTTTGTCGTCGCGGATGCCGTAATATTTATGTATCATCTGCGGCAGACCCCATGTGCCGAACGAGGTCATCAGCACGGTTGCCCACAATCCGATATGGTCGAACACGCCAAGCTCGAGCTCGGATGTTTTTTGGGCGATGTTCTTAAATCCCTCGGCAAAGCCGCCGACAGGCTGACTGTTGAACACCGCGAATATAAGCGCGCCCACGCCGACAAGCATTACCGCGCCCTGAATAAAATCGGCACGGAGTGCGGTAAGATAACCGCCTGCAACCACCAGAACCGCACTGACTATTGCGATAATTATCATGCAGGTCATTTCGTCAATGTCGAGCAACACCGCGCAAACGCTTGTAAGTCCTTTATAAACAGATGCCGAATAGGGCATAAGGAACACGAATATTACTATTGCCGAGAAGAGCTTCATCGCACGCGAACCGAATGTTTTCTCGAACAACTGCGGCATAGAGGTTATGCCCTTTTCACGCGTGATCTTGCGCGTGCGTTTTGCGAGCAGCAACCATGCCAAGAGCGAGCCGAAGATTGCGTTTCCGATACCGGGGAGTACGCCCCAGATGCCGTATTCCCAGCCCGTACCGCCGGCATAACCGATAAACATGACCGCCGAAAAATACGCCGTTCCGTACGAGAACGCCGACATCCACGCCCCTGCGCTTCTGCCGCCGACCGTAAAGTCACCCATGTTTTTTGATTTTCTGCCGGTGACGAACCCGATCGCGCCCATAAAGACGATGTACGCGCCGATCGTCAGCCACATGATCTGCTCTTTTGTCATAACTCTGTCCTGTTCTATAATTAACGCAAAGCTGGCGTTTTGCCGCTCCGCTTTGCCCGTTTTTGCGATGTTTTACGGTCAAAAACCAAAACAAACTCCAATTCAAGCTATTATACTACTTTTTTTTGCAAATTGCAATAGTATATTACTACGCGAATAAATACAAATCTTCCCTTTTGGGAAATATAAAAAAGAGCTATGCATTTTTTAATTTGCACAGCTCTTTTTGCGTATTATTTTTAATTATTTAACGGTATAGGTGCCGAGGACCATACGCTTGACGAAAAGATAGTCGAGAGAATCGACATCGCCGTCCTTGTTGATATCTGCGGCGGATTTCTGCTCGGCGGTAAGGGTATAGGTGTTCAAAACCGAGCGTTTAACGAACAAATAGTCAACCGAGTCCACGTCGTTATCGCCGTCGATGTTGCCGAGAACGGGTTTTTCTGTTTCGGGTGCCTTACTGCCCCAATGTACGGTTGCATCACAGCCCTCTTTCCATTCTGTGTCCCAGCCATCAGGCTTTGATTCTGCTTCGCAATATATGTCGGTTAGGTTTGTACATCCAGAGAACACACCTGCGATTATATTTGTAACCGAGGCAGGTATTTCTACAACCGTTAGACCCGTACAGTTAGAAAATGCAAAGCGATCTAAATTTGTAACCGAGTTGGGAATTGTTATGCTTTCAATACCCGTACAACCGTCAAACGCCCAGTTTCCTATGCTCGCAACCGAACTTCCGATTTCTATACTCGTTAGGTTGGTGCAATATTCAAACGTTCCCTCGCCTATACTTGTTACTAAATCGGGAATTTTGATGCTTGTTAGGGCGGTGCAACCGGAAAACACATAATAATCGATATCTGTTACAGAATCGGGAATTTCTATGCTTGCCAAGCTCGTACAATTTTGAAATGCAGAACTGCCGATAAATTTAACCGATTTGGTAAGGTTTATGCTGGTCAATTTCGTGCAACCGAAAAAGGCATGATCTCCGATAAATTCAACCGAATTGCCCAACACTACGCTTGTTAGACCAATACATCCTTGAAACGCACTGTAGCGTATATGCGTAACCGAATCGGAAATACGTAGATTCGTTATGTATTTGCAGTTGGCGAACGCATAACCGCCTATTTCTTTTACGGGCACGCCTCTAAACCGCGCAGGAATGTTAATCACTACCGAGGTTTCGTCAAAATCCGTAACAATATAGTACGTTCCGTCTTCGCTAAGAGTATATTTCACACCCCATGCATCTGTTTCTACAGCAGAAACGCCAAGCATTGACAGCGGAACGAGCGACAGTACGATTATTGCCGAAAGTAGAATAGACAAAAATCTTTTCATAAACTTTCTCCTTTATTTATAAAATTTCACTGCGTTTTACGGCTTTATTTCTTCATCTTATTTACCTGCCGTTGTGCCATGACAAGGCGGTAATATC
>JAZTZF010000229.1:0-3896 GCA_045637325.1 Eubacteriales bacterium
GCTAGAGCAATCGGTTCATACCCGATAGGTCGTGGGTTCAAGTCCAACTTCCGCTACCAATAACGGCCCGTTGGTCAAGCGGTTAAGACACCGCCCTTTCACGGCGGTAACAGGAGTTCGATTCTCCTACGGGTCACCAAAAAATCCTCCGATCTCTATCGGAGGATTTTTTTACTTTAATAAATCATCCGCCTTTCCTTCTGACACAAAAAAATTGCGTATAACGTGTAAAAAAATATTATATTTACTTGCGCTTGCTTGTAATATTGTTTTTAATATGCTAAAATATGGATATAATAAACTTTAACAGCATTTAATGCGGAGGAAACGGTGTTTAAGAGTATTTTCAGTAAATATCTTGCTACTTTTACCGTAATACTTATCGTCTGTATAACGGCGATACTGTTTGCTGTTTCTTCACGCGTGGCGGTAGACAGCTATAATATGCAACGGGGATCGATGGATGTATCTGCTGGCTCTGCCGCTATCGTTATCGACAGTTATCTGGAAAATAACGGTTACGATCATATCTATACTGCCTTTTCGGAAAACAACTCGCTTCAGCGTCTTATCGATTATTCTGCCCAAAATACGCGCGCGGATATATATGTTTTCGACATGAACGGCATGCTCGTCGGCACCACCAACGATAAATTTACCGACAAATCATACCATCTTCCCGAAACTGCGCTTACAACGATCCTAACTGCGGAAGAAAGCTACTCTATAAGCACTATCGACGGCTTTTTCGACAGCAACCACATGAACGACTATCATGTGTCATATGTGGACGAACAGCCTTTTGTTGTGCTTATAAGCATGAGCAATTACACCAGCGTCGTTTTCACAAGAGAAATCACTATTGTAGCAATAACGGTTGCTTTGTGGATGTTCCTTGCGGCGATGCTGTCACTGTACGTAATTTCACGCCGTACGACCGAACCGCTGAGCGAGATTATTTCTGCGGCGAAGAACTATGCAAAAGGCAGATTTGATACCAAGATAGAATACAAAGGACAGGATGAGGTTGCCGAACTTGCGGAAGCAATAAACGACATGTCGGTTGCGTTGAAGCAGATGGATGAGGTCAGAAACTCCTTTTTGGGTAACGTTTCTCACGACCTGCGCACACCTATGACTACCATATCCGGCTTTGTAGACGGAATACTCGACGGAACAATTCCGCCCGAAAAGCACGAGAAATACCTGAATATAATTTCGCAGGAAGTAAAAAGGCTGTCGAGGTTGGTAAATACGCTGTTGGAGGTATCGCGCCTTGAAAGCGGCACCGATTTGAAAATGTCGGATTTTAACCTTTCCGAGACCGCGCGTACGGTGTTTATTTCTTTAGAATCCAAAATAAGCAAAAAGAATATCGAAATATCGTTTGACAGCGGCGAAGAAGACGTGTACGTTAATGCCGACAAAGATATTATCCACCGTGTTATATTCAATTTGATGGATAACGCCGTAAAGTTCACTCCCGACGGAGGGAATATAGCCATTGCGATTTCGATGATATCCGACGGCAGAAAAAAACGCAAGGCGCAGTTTGTTATACGCAACAGCGGAGAAGGTATATCGGAGGATGAACTGCCGCACGTTTTCGAGCGTTTTTATAAAACCGATCGCTCGCGCGGACTTGATAAGAGCGGAACGGGATTAGGGCTTTATATTGCAAAAACGGCTATCCGTAATCATGGCGAGGACATATACGTTTCCTCAAAGATCGGTGAATATACCGAGTTTGGGTTTACACTTCCTCCTGCTTTGGCGGAAATCGCTCCGCGAAGACTCGGATAGTGTTGTTCATATTATAATGTAATTTAATTAAGTATTATTTAAGGATAATGATATATCCTTACTGTGATAATAAAAAGGAGTTGTATAAATGGCTGACAACAATTTCGATTACAACAATCAAATGCCGCCTGCGGGCGATAACCGACCCGATTATTCCTATAATTGGAACGGTTCCGAGCATAATAACAAAGGCGGTAAGGGATTTATAAAGGGGCTTATTGCTGTTTTGGTGATTATTTGCGTTATCGCATTCGCCGTTACAGGTATATTAATCGCACAGCAATATGACTCGGATTCGTCTTCATCGGTGTCTAACGGCGACAGCAGCGCCGAGAGCAGTGTCGGTGGCAAGAACCCGCCCTCGAAAAATCCGTCACTCGATTATTCGCACGATCCGAATGTCAGCATACCCGAGTTTAGACCTGCACCCGATGTCGAAAACGATCTTTCTACCGATCTGACCAAGCTGTATGCGGAGTGCGCTCCTTCCTGCTGTACCATAAAGGTGAGCTATAAAGGACAGCTCTATTCGATAGGAAGCGGCTTTGTTATTAATTCCGAAAACGGCTATATTGCAACGAATCATCACGTTATAGAAACAGGTGACGAAATTACGGTTGCGTTTTATAACGGCGAGGAATATTCCGCAAAGATCGTCGGAAGCGATGCGGTTACCGATATTGCTGTGCTTCACGTCGAGGCGGAGAATCTGCCCGAGGTAAAATTCGGTGATTCAAGCAAGGTTTTGATAGGCGAAAACGTGGTTGCCATAGGCACTCCGTTTGACGAAACACTTGCAGGCACGATGACTTGTGGTATCATAAGCGGAATAGCGCGTGATATCGATATCACCAATGAGTCGGGTAAGGTTATAAAGACTATGACTCTGCTTCAGACCGACTGCTCCATAAACCCCGGTAACAGCGGCGGTCCGCTTATAGATATGGCAGGTAATGTTATAGGTATTACTTCCATGAAGCTTGTCGACGAGCAATTCGAGGGCATAGGCTTTGCCATACCGATAACCAGTGCTGTGGATATATTCAAAAAACTCATTGCAGGCGAGGATGTAGGCGACAGCGATTTTGCCGTCGCAACCCCTCAGATCGGCATTACCGTTTATAATGTAGAGGACGGTTTGGAGTATTTCCGTTTGAGACCCCATTGCGAATATCCTCAGGGCGTTCTCGTAGCCGATATCGAGCTTAGCAGTTCGGCATATATTGCAGGCTTGTCGCGTTTCCACGTTATTACCGATTTTAACGGAACAAAGGTCACCAACCTTGACGAACTTACGACTGCCTTATCAAAACACCGCGCAGGCGATACCGTTGTTATTACGGTGTTCCGATTTAACCGCACGCTAACGGCAGGGGAGTCGTTGACTATCGAGTTCCGTCTTGATCCTGCATCGTAATTTAGAGTAAAAATAAAAACGGCTGTCGCAAGTGAAATGCTTGTGACAGCCGTTTTGATTTGCTAAATAAAATCGGGATCAGTTCAGTTTAATGTACGGCCCGTAACTGTAACCCTCTATGCCGTTGTAGGTTACCAGATACCATTCGCCGCTTTGACCTTTAATACTAACCGTGCTGCCGTTGGGTATCTGTCCGATTATCGTTCCGCTCATGTCGGGCGATTTTCTTATATTCAATCGACCGCCCTCTGTAACGACCGTGCCTGTTTGCGTGGGATTGGGGTCTACCAGAGGGACTCCGAAATAATCTGCAACCGATTGAGCTAAATTCTCGGCAATGGCTTGCAGATTATTTTTGATCCATTCGGCATCGGAGGCATTGTCATGATAAGCAAGCTCAACCAAAATCGAAGGGGCGCGTGTGTTGTTCAGCTCATAAAGGCTTGTGGTGGCAAGTGCGCGTACCTTTTCCGGATCGGGATAGATCTTTTTGAGATTCGCAACGAAGATGTCCGCGGCGCGTTTTCCGTTTACGCTTGTCGGGTAGTAATAAACATCGCTTCCCGTCTGTCTGCCGTAGTTGGCAGAACCCGATGCATTGGAGTGTATTGCGAGATGTAACGCGTAGTCGCCTGCGTTCGAAAGTCTGACAAGTCGGATCGTAGCCATGTCGTTC
>JAZTZF010000230.1:0-1749 GCA_045637325.1 Eubacteriales bacterium
CTTCTTAAACAAGCCGTCGGCAAGCAAGATCACCTGCGCATCCGCCTCGGGGAGCGAACTGCCGTAAAGCTCGGTGCCGAACTGCCAGAACTCCCGGCTTCTGCCCGCCTGCGGTTTTTCGCGGCGGAAGAAGTTGGAAAGATAAAACAGCTTTAACGGCATTGCGCCGGCATAAAGCCCGTTTTCGATCACAGGACGGGCAACGCCTGCCGTTCCCTCCGGACGAAGGGAAAGACTGCTCCCGTCCTTATCGATAAAAGTATACATTTCCTTGCCGACAACGTCGGTGGTGTCGCCCACACCGCGGCAAAACAGTTCCGTTGCCTCAAAAGTGGGCATTCTTATCTCCGAAAAACCGCATACGCGCGCCATGTCGCGTACTGCGGTTTCGATATATTGCCAAAGCCCTATGTCCGCAGGAAGTATATCCAACGTGCCCTTTGGCTTTTGTATCCTGTTCATAAACAAACGCTCCTGAATCTTAAATCGTTCCGGCGCCGCTGCGCAGATTTGCACGCCAATCCAAATCGCCCCTGTCGAGAGCGAGCACAAGCGCCTCTGCCGTTGCTATGTTTGTAGCAACCGGAACCGTATATTTATCGCAAAGTTTAACAAGACTATGCTCTGTTTCGGCATATTCCGCATCGTTATTCGTATCGCGGAGCAATATCAGAAGGTCCACCTCGTCGTAGACGATCTTGGACGCTACCTGCTCCAAACCCCCGTGGGAACCCGAAAGAAGTTTCTCTATATTAAGTCCCGTTGCCTCTGAAATATATTTACCGGTTATGGCAGTAGAACATATATTGTGACCCGAAAGTATGCCGCAATAGGCAATACAAAACTCGGTGATAAGCTCTTTCTTCTTATCGTTTGCAATAATTGCAATATTCATAGTTTAGTCCTCCCTTATCCATTCTTTCCACGGTTTTATACCCTTGTAGGAACTGCGGCGTTTGGGCGATTCCACACCTTTTAGCAAAAGTATGCGTTCGCCGTTCAAACGCGACGCGATATTATAAAATGCCGCTTCCCACTGGTTTGCTTTCTTGCGCAGGTCACCCATAAACGACAGCTCTGCCGCCTCTTGTGCCGCCTGCAGTTTCTCGCTGTAAGGCACAACGCCCAACAAGCGCACCGTAGAACGGTTGATAATATCCACGATGTTAGGCAACCGACCCTTCTCGGCAAACGAAGCACGGTATCCGTTTACAACCAACGACTGCTTGGAAACACCCATTGCCGATAACCGTATGGCGGTTTTTTCTGCCGCGCGCACCGATGTGGATTGGTGCAACGTTACGATTATCGCCTCGTCCGCCGCCGCGGCGAATGCCTGATAATAATCTGTCATTTCGGCGCAGGAATCTATAATTATAAAATCAAAATCATCGCGCACCTGAGAAATAAAATCGGCAAACAGACCGCTCGGTATCGTTTCGTCGAGATTCATCGGTGCGGGAATAAACGAAAAATGCGTTCTTCCGTCTACCTCGCATATAGCCGCCGCAGGCGAACATCTGCCGGTAAGCACGTCACTGCAGTCAAAAAGCGCATCGCTTTCCAACCCAAGCACCATATCCATACAGCGCATGCCGAAATCGCCGTCTATCACGAGCACCTTATTACCGAGCGCGTGCAACGTTGACGCAATATTGGCGGAAACGGTGGTTTTGCCCACGCCGCCCTTAAAACCGGTAACGAAAATTACTCTGCCCAGTGCCGACACCTCCAATCTCATACAATCAT
>JAZTZF010000231.1:0-1518 GCA_045637325.1 Eubacteriales bacterium
TGCATATATAAAAGAATCTGCGCAGGCAAATGTCGCGGTTTTGATGATTCACGGAATTTGTTCCACTCCGCGGCACTTTGATTCGCTGTTGCCGTATATTCCCGATAATGTTGCCGTTTACAATATCTTGCTGGACGGACACGGCGGCACCGCATTAGATTTTGGACATACTTCTATGAAAAAATGGAGATCGCAGGTTCGGGAAATGCTCAAAACCCTTAGCAACAGATACGAAAAAATATTAATTGTCGGCCATTCAATGGGCACCTTGCTTGCGATAGATGCACTTGCGGAATATCCCAAGGTTTGCGGCTTGTTGCTGTTAAATCCGCCGTTTCGACCTTGGGTAAAAGCGGTTATGCCTTATCGTGTTTGCAAATTTTCTTTCGGCTGTATCAATACCGATAATCCGCACGAGATCGCCTGCTTTAACGACAGCAGTATAGAGTTTACAACCAAGCTCTGGAGATATTTGCGGTGTGTTCCGCGGTTTTTCGAGTTGCTTGATCTCTGCCGCCGTTGCAGACGGAACAGCGGTAACATAACAGTGCCCTGCAAAGCATTTCTCGCAAAACAGGATGAACTGGTATCACTGCGTTCGAGGAGGTACTTGCAGGACAAAGAAAATGTTGATCTGTTTATATTGAACGAATCGGGGCATTTTTATTTCCCCGAAGAAGAACGAAAAAAGGTAACAACCGAATTTGAAAAATTATTGTCAGAGGTCATCTGAGTTTTTTGTTTCGCTGGACAAATTAAAAAACAATCAAAACCGATCTTTATAATAAGCCACCGCAAGATCAACAACCAAACCGTAGCTTTTGGTTCCTGCCTGCTGGCCCTGCGATTGAAGGAAGACATTATTAACGCTTCCGGTCACGGTGCTTGCGGTGCTGTCGCGGTACTTATCGAAAAACTGCGAGTACGCGATAAATTCTTTCGAAAGCTCAACAGGAAGAGAATACAGCACAAATTGCTTATAAAGCTCGCTGTCCGCCTTGGATAAAGCGGAGTTAAGGTAATTTGCCATGTTAGCATATCCGCTGTAACGGATATAGGCATCGTCGCTTCCTAAACATACCAAAAAGGCAATAAAGTTCGCCTCGTCCTCGCGTGCAATACCGCGCTGATGTGCCATCTCGTGCGCCATTGTGAACGGAACAAGAAAGTCGGGATAATTGGTGTTGATATTCGATTCGCCCGTCATAAAGGTGTATACGCCCGAAATATGAGTATAAGTCATCGGCTCGGATAGAGCGATCGCCTTCGGAGTGGAATCAAAATGCGAAACAAAATCAACGCTTTCGGCGTATTTGTCAAACGCTTCGTTTACTAACTTTACAAGCGTTTTGTAATCATATGGCAATATAGAAGCGCCGGAAACGTCAAAATCCACTTCGCCTATAACGCTTCTCACTTCCGAAGCCACTATCAAAGAGGTATCCAAAAGTTCCTCGGCGGAAACTGCATTCTGTTCGAGCCCAAGGTTTTTGGAGAGCTTGTTTCTTCCGTATGCAG
>JAZTZF010000232.1:0-3969 GCA_045637325.1 Eubacteriales bacterium
CCAAGGCGATCTCAACGACAACGGTTCGATTGACAGTTTGGACTATCTGTTACTAAAGCGTGCTCTTTTGGGTTCCTATGAGCTAAGCGAGGAAGAAACGAAAGTTGCCGACGTAAACAGCGACGGAAGCGTTGATTCGCTTGACTATCTCTTTATCAAGAGAATAATACTCGGCACCTACAACCCCTATTAAAACGAATTTTGAGCAAATAAAGAATCTGCCGCAGAACTTTATGTCCTGCGGCAGATTTTTATTTTTTATTTTATTGTATAGGTGCCCAAGCAAATACGTTTTACAAAAACATAATCAACGACGTTTATCTCTGCACTTCCGCTAAGCAACGCCGCCTGATAATATGCGCCCGAAAGGTCATAGGTACCCAAAAAGTAGCGTTTTATATAAACATAGTCGGTTGACGAGATCTCGCCGTTGCCGTCTATATCGCCTTTTACAACAATAGTGGCGACATCCGACGTGTTGCCGTTCTCGGTAACACGTATCTTGCATCCCGTACCTGCTAATTTATCGTTTGCAAGCGCATTGCCCTTTGCATCTACAACGGATACCTTGCCCGTAAAGCATTTTAACAGATCGGACACTTTGGTTTTTGCAGAAACACCGTTCAACAGACCGCTGGTTATGGTGATTTTAGAATCGGTTATGCCGAATTTCTCCTCTGCGGTTCCGTTTGTAGAAATCTTGCCGTCGAACGTAATATAGGTTGCACTGCAATAGCCTTTAACCGTTCCGTCCAAACTTTCGATTGCGTACCAATTGTTCGATGCTTCACCAACGAGAACAACTTTGGTACCCTCGCTCAATTGTTTTACGATACCGCTCGAAGTTGTGGGTTCAGAGCGCACGTTCAGCGTGGTTGCAGTTACCGTACCCAAGTACAATACAACAACGTGTTCCGAAGACGCATATCCCGAAATAAGATCTCCGTTTTGGGATTTTCCGGTTACTTTATACCAACCGTTCTCCGCCTCGCCCGAGATGGCTATTTGTCCGCCGAGCGGAAGCTGTCCGACAATAGAATATGACGTTCCTGCACCCGAGCGGACGTTAAGATTACTGAGCGTTCTGCCGTAATAACCGCCGGGAACGTTCAAACCGATATCCGGCATATTCGGCTCGGAATTTCCGCTTAGCATTGCATAGCCTCTAACCGAATTTCCGCTTGTTGATACACCTATTACATAGCTCCACTCGGAGCCGTCCGAAGAAACTACGGCATATTTGCTTCCTGACGACAGTTTACCGTATGAGGTCGATGACGTGCTGTTTTCCGAGTAAACCGTCGTATTTGCGGGTGCGGTGCCGTACTTGATCTCGTACCCGCTCTTCAGAAAAAAAAGATATAACGAACTTGTATAGCCTGTAATTTCGACACCCGATGAAGTGGTGCCTCTTATTTTACACCATATACCGTCGGGTTCTCCGATCACCTTGACTTTTGACAGAAAAGGTATTTTGCCCAAGCTGGATGTACTTGTAGAAGGGCCCGAACGAACCGTAAGTGCAGAGTATGCGGATGCCACTGCATCATATTCGCAATAATCTGTCGCAACGGTAACATTGATCTTGCGCTCGGCACCGCCGACCGCTTTTGCTGTTATAACGGCATCGCCGTAAGATTTTGCGGTAATAACACCGTTTTGGTTTACCGTTGCCACCGTGTTGTTACTGCTGGTCCAGGTAAGTGTTGTATCGACCGCATCGGCAGGAGCAACAGCGTGTCTTACGGCATAGGTGTCGCCCTTTTTAAGTGTGATATCGTCTTTGACGATTTTTATCGAAGAAACGTTACGCTTGTTGAGGAATACGTATTTTGCAAGAACATAGCCGCTGACAAGCTTTCCGTTACTGTTGTAGCCGGTAACCTTGTAAAACGGAGTTCCGTTAGCATCGGTATAAACGTTAGTATCGGTAACCTTGATGCCCGTACCCTGGAATATCAGCCCGTTCGTGCTTGCGCTTGTCGAAGGAGAGGTATATACTCTCGGGCTGTTCTCTATCGCGGTAGCGTTGCAATCGACATATACGATACACGCCGCCTCTCTGCCGTTGGCAAGAGTAGCCGTGATAAGCGTCATACCGTGCGAAACGGCGGTAACCTTGCCGTTTTGGTCAACGGTTGCTACAGAGGGATTGTCGCTTTTCCAGGTAAGAGCCGACGGTGTTTTGTTGGAGGGATAATACGTAAGCGGAACCGTATAGGTGTCGCCCACATTAAGCCACTTGCGCTCCTGCTTGGTTATAACCGCAATAATGCCGTCTTTATCGGGAGTGAGATTATCGTACTCGGTAAGACCGTATTGCTCGATTATCTTGCAGACGTTCTGCACGTAGTTTTTATCGGTACAGTAGCCTGCATCTACTATTGCCTGAATAGCGGTTTTGTAGTTCTTTTCGCCTACTGCGGCAGCATAGCGAGATGACTCTACAAGCAGTTGGCTGTGTGTTTTTACGCTTTCTGCCCAGTTGTCGTGCGCGCGCCACGCGGAATAGGTGTTTACGTGGCTTATTCCCGCAGAGAGCAGATAATCGTCATACGAGGAATAAAGCAAGGACGAGGTATAGTCATATACAGTGCCGTCCCAAGTTTCGAACGCCTTGATGCCGAACAGGTTACATGCACCGACGGAGATCGAAAACATGCCCCAGCCGCTTTCGTAAACAGCCTGTCCGAGCGTTACCGAAGCGAGAATGTTCTCCTCGTAATAATCGGCACGCGAAAGCGAACCTATCACCCTAAGAAAATACTTTTGGGGTGACGAAAGTGTTGTTCCCGACAGGTCTACCGATGCCGATGTATGTAACGGAAAAGTAAACGCGGTAAACATCATTACCACTGCCAGAAACAATGAAATATATTTTGAACGTTGCAAAAAAAATGCCCCTTTCACAAAAAATGCATTCCAATAATAGCACAAAAAATCCATTATGTCAACCTTTTACAACCTGTCCGCCTTTTTACAACCCCTCTGCCCCCTTGATTTTAGCTGTTTTTTACAGTATATGCTACAAAAAAGGCAAAGATGAATGGTTGCGTGTTATCCCCGACGGATAACACGCAATGAATTGCAACGATGTTGCATGAATTGACACTGCATGTCATGAATTGCAGTAAACTGCATGAATTGCCCTACGGGCATGATATCCGTTGCAATTCATGGAGGAGGTAGTACACCGACGAGAAATCATGGTGTAGCCAATTCATGATGCATTAAGCATCAATTCATTTATAAAAACGAACAAGAGCAAGAACAGAAGGTTTTTCGCCTTTTATTCTTGCTCGTTTTGAACAGTATTTAATTATTTAACGCTGTACGTGCCGAGAACCATGCGTTTTACGAGGAGATAGTCGAGAGAGTTGACTTCGTTTTTGCGGTCAATGTCGGCGCGTGCGGTTTGTACGTCGGTAAGGTCATACGTGCCGAGACAACCGCGTTTTACAAAGAGATAGTCCAGAGAACTTACATCATCGTCGCCGTCCAAGTCACCAAACTCGGAGAGTTTGGGGTTGAGCTCAAGTGCCTTTTTAAGCGCATCAATTTCGTCTCTGATCTCGCTAACACTCTTGCCGTCGGCAGAATAGTTCTTTGCTTTTGTAATTGCTTCTTGTATGTCCGCCCATTCTTCTTCGGCGTAGTCGGATTTAACGAGGTTTGTTTCGGTTTCGGAAATTTCGCTTTCCAAATCGCCTGCCGCAACCTCGCTTGTATATCCCCAATGTACGGTTGCATTGCAACCATTGTTCCAATCCGCATCCCAACCTTCGGGTTGTGTTTCCGCTTCGCAATATATGTCGGTTAGGGTAGTGCAATCGTAAAATGCATAAAAACCTATACTTGTAACAGAATCGGGGATTTCTATGCTTGTTAGGTTGGCGCATTCGTAAAATGCATAATCGCCTACACTTGTAATAGAGTCAGGGATTTCTATGCTCGTTAGACCATAACACG
>JAZTZF010000233.1:0-2082 GCA_045637325.1 Eubacteriales bacterium
GCATCTCATTGCCTTCGCTTTCTGCGGTAGGCACAAGAACGACCACCCAATCACCGAATTTATGACCAAGCGGTGCAAGGTCTTCGTGTTTGGTTTCTACTGCACAAACCGTGCAAAAAGTCTTTGAAATGCCGCTTTCGGTACAAGTGGGGGCGGGAAGAAATTCGGGGGTGCCTTCCTTGTGACCGTCAGGCGCTATCTCGCTGACATCAACAACTCCGCCGCAAACCAGGCAGTATGTCGCCATTTCTCCGGGTTCGGTGCAGGTCTGAGCCTTGGTTTTTACGGGTGAGCTTTCGGCACCGTGACCGAGTGCGGGGATCTTTCTTGTGTTGACGGTTTCAAAGCATACGGAACAAGTGGTGACTTCTTCTCCCTCCCCGGTGCAGGTGGGATCTTTTGTTTTTTGGAAAGGCCCTTCCTTGTGTATATGCGACTGAGAAACGACAACCGAAACGGTGAAATTCAGCTGATATCCGCCATAGTGAAGTGTAACCGTCTTTTCTCCAACAGTATCGGTATCGAAACCGGAATAAAGAATATTATCCGAGATGGTTTCCACCTTGCCGTTATTGTAAGTTACTTTAATAGATATACCGGAGGGATCAAATATCTCATCTTCAGCATAAACAGTCTTGGCCGGATAAGATTCAAAAACGATATTCTTTATTTGAACATCGGTAACGGAAACGCTATATGTTGCTGTCTTTTTTATATCGCGCTCGGTATAAGAAACTGTTATATTTTTTGTGCCGGCAGAAGTAATATCTCCTGTCACGGTGATTTTTGAGGTCACGTCGGCTGTCTTGCCGTTTTCATAGTAAGCGGTGACCTTAATGCCTGCGGTATCAAGCTTTTCTCCAAGATAATAGGAAAGCTTTGCGGGCTTTTTGGCAATAACGATCTTATCGAGAGCGGGCTCAAAAACGCTGATCTTGTAGCTTGCGCTCAGATCCTTATATTTGACGGTGATCGTCTTCTCTCCGGCAGATGTACTGCTGAATCCCGAAACGGTATAACCCGATTCAAGCACAGCGCTATCGCCATTGCTGTAAACAACGGAAACGCTAAGTCCGCTTCTGTCCTCTTTGTCGCCTACAAAGTACGTCAGCGTTTTGGGCGGTATTATCTTTATTGATTTTTCGGTTACAACCTCAATTTTGAACGTTGTCTTTGCGGTTGAATCGGGATACTTGATCGTAACGGTCTTTTCGCCGGTTTTGGTTGAGCTGAAGCCCGTGCACCAATCAGTTTTTACGGGAGATGTGCCCTTTGCGCCGGTATCATAGGTAAGCTCGAGCAAAGCTCCCGTCATATCAAGCTTTTCTCCGATGACGTATCGGGTCTTATAGGGCATTTCTTTAAGAGAAATCGAAACAACATCGGGTGGGTCGATGGGTACGCTCGGAGTTTCGTCCTCCGCGGATGCACCGATAGCGCAAAATGCAATCAGCATAAAACACACCATCGCGCATATAAAAAATCTATATTTTTTAAAATTCATATATTTATCCTCTCGGAAAATTCCTTGAAATAATCGAAAAATGCAAATATTTATCTAATTATATCATATATAATCGTATTTTTCAAGGAATTTTGCCGTGCGGGAAAAACTTTTACATCTTGTTAACGCTTAGGTTTGCTTCTTACGCATAAAGAGGCAACAAGCCCGAAAACGAGAGCCGCCGCTGTACCGCCCGCTGCAGCCGTAAGGCTTCCCGTCAGAGCACCGAGAAGACCGCGTTCGTCAACTGCTTTTCTTACACCTTCGGAGATCAGATAACCAAAACCTGTCAATGGCACAGCCGCGCCCGCGCCTCCAAGCTCTGCTATATATTTATAGATTCCGACAGCGCCGAGAAATACACCCGCCACAACGTATCCCACAAGGATACGAGCGGGGGTAAGACGCGTGCGGTCGACCAGTATCTGCGCGATGGCACAAAAGCTGCCGCCGATTACAAACGCCCAGAAATAGGGTAAAACATCCTTCATCATATCACTTGACTCCCGCCTTTGGCGAACGAAGATGGAGCAGATGCGCAACCGCGGGGATCGGTTGGCCCTGCTTGAGGCTTGAGG
>JAZTZF010000234.1:0-2904 GCA_045637325.1 Eubacteriales bacterium
CCTCGGCACGGCGTAGCGCCGAAACAAACAGCGGAATCAATATCGGAATAAGTGCCTTAAGCCGTTTTATCAGATTGCCACTCTCAAAATCGGCGCACCTTGCCTTTTGTGCCGAGATTATCTTGTTTGTTTCCTCGATAAGCGTAGGAATAAACCTAAGCGCGATCGACATCATCATTGCAAACTCGTGCACCGGCACCTTTATCTTCTTCAGCGGAGAAAGCAGACTCTCGATCGCATCGGTAAGCTCCAGCGGACTTGTTGTAAAGGATATCAAAACGCTCGTGCCCAACACCAGCGAAAGCAGACGCAGCAACATCATAACCGCGTTGCGGATGCTCTCCTCGTATATGTTAATAAATTTCCAGGCAAGCAGAGGCTCGCCCTCGCCGACCGTGAAAAACAGATTTATCACCGCCGTGAATATAAGCACGAATATAAGCGGTTTTACCGATTTTATAAGTACCGAAAACCTGACCCCCGAGACCGCAATAAGAAAAACCGTGAACAACAGCGACACTCCTGCCGCCAACTCACTGCTTGCGACTAGCACGAGGATAAGATATTCTATAAGGATTATCAGCTTTATACGGGGGTCGGTGCGGTGGAGCAGCGAGTTCCCCGGATAATATTGACCAAAGGTCACGTCTTTTAGCATTGTTACCTCTTGTTGCCCCAAACAGGGCAGGCAGTAATTTTGGTGCGGCGGTTATATGTCCGAAACCGCCTTTTCGATCACCTTTTTTGCATAACCGACGGTATAAACGTCGGTATTTTCGCAGAGTGAGCGTTTTCTAAGCTCTATAAACAGCTTTGTGATCTGAGGAAGATCGAGCTTGGCATCGAACAGACGCTCCGCCTGCATAAATATTTCCTCAACACCGCCCTGCATATAAATCTCGCCGTCTTTCATAACCAATATCCTGTCGGCGTAGGTTGCTATATCCTCCATACTGTGCGAAATAATTATCAACGTCGCACCGTAGGTGTTTTTGTATTCGGTAAGACCGCCCAATATCTCCTCGCGGCCTTTGGGATCAAGCCCTGCGGCAGGCTCGTCAAGCACAAGCACCTCGGGGCGCATTGCAAGAACGCCTGCAATTGCGGCACGGCGTTTTTGTCCGCCCGACATTTCAAAAGGAGAGCGTTTAAGCTCCTTTTCGCTCAGTCCGCAAAACTCTGCGGCGAGCTTCACTCTGCTTTTTATCTCATCTTCGGGAAGTCCCATGTTTTTCGGTCCGAAAGCTATATCCGCCTCTACCGTTTCGTCAAAAAGCTGATATTCGGGATATTGGAACACCAACCCGACACGGCTTCTTATTTTTACCATTTCCTTGGGTTTTGCCCAAATATTTTCGCCAAAAAGCAAAACCTCTCCCGCAGTCGGCTTCAAAAGCCCGTTAAGAAGCGAGGCGAGCGTGCTCTTTCCGCTTCCGGTATGGCCGATAATTCCGGTTATTTCGCCTTTGTTAAAAACCGTATTTATGTTTTTCAGCGCGTCCTTGCGGAAAGGCGTACCCTCTCCGAACACCACGCTGATATTTTTCAGTTCAAGAGCATTAGCCATTGTTTTTCCGCCCTCCGATAAACTTCTCTATCACGTCGGCGGCATCCATCGCGTGCAAAACACCGCGCGGCAGGTCGTAACCGTCCTTTTCGAGCTGATACATCAGCTCTGTAACCTGCGGAACCGAAAGCGAGACCGAATGCAGTTTTTCTACCTCCGAGAAAATCTCTCCCGGCGTGCCGTCGGCAATTATTTTGCCTTGGTTCATCACGATAATTCTGTCTGCCTCGACCGCCTCGTTCATATAGTGCGTAATGGTTATAACAGTCAACCCCATTTCGCTGTTAAGCCGCTTCATTGCGGCGGTGATCTCTTTTCTTCCCGTGGGATCGAGCATTGCGGTAGCTTCGTCAAAAACGATACAATCGGGGCGCATTGCAAGCATGCCTGCAATGGCAACACGCTGTTTTTGACCGCCCGATAGCTTGTAGGTGGCGTGCTTTGCGTAACCCGACAGATCGACGGTGGCAAGCGCCTCGTCAACCCGTTTGCGGATCTCCTCGCGCGGAAGTCCCAGATTTTCGGGCGCAAAGGCAATATCCTCCTCAACCACGCTTGCAACAAGCTGGTTATCGGGGTTTTGGAACACCATTCCGCACTTTTTGCGGATATCAAACGACTTTTCCTCGTCCGCGGTGTCCATCCCGTCTACAAGGATCTGACCCTCCGACGGCGCAAGAATACCGCAAAGCAGTTTTGCAAGCGTACTTTTTCCGCAGCCGTTATGCCCGATTATCGAAACGTAACTGCCTTTTTCGATCTTCAGGTCGATGCCGTTTATTACCTTGTCTTCCTCGGGCGAATATGCAAATTCGACACCGCGCGCTTCGATAAATGACATTTGTTACCTCTTTGTTGTTGCCAAAGCATTGAACCCAAAAGGGTTATGGTTAGCCAAAGCATTGAAACTCGAAACAGCTTTTCAAGTTACAATGCTTTGGCTACGGCATCCACCTTGATGCCGCACCGCAGGGGAGAATCTCTCCGCTGCTCTCAACGGGAATACCTATTTCTTGGCTCTCGACGTGGCCGCCGAAAGCGCGTGTGTTCTTGCGGAGCACGTATCCGTTCGCGGCAGGGGAAAGACCTGTGGTGTACGAGTTCAAAAGTACAAACAGCGGATCGTCCGAGAGCACCTGACAAACCAGACCGACCAGCTCGTCAAGACAGTCCTCGATAACCCATTTTTCTCCGCCCGGTCCGCGCCCGAATGAGGGGGGATCGAGAATGACCGCATCGTATTTGTTTCCTCTGCGGATCTCGCGTGCGACGAATTTGAAACAATCGTCAACGATATATCTTATTTTGTTTTGCGGAATCTCGGACAGCTCGGCATT
>JAZTZF010000235.1:0-3118 GCA_045637325.1 Eubacteriales bacterium
ATACAATGCCCATTCCGCCCAAAATAAGCGGTATCCACTTGTCATCGATATTGCTTTTTTTGATCATCATACCCAAAACATAAAGAACAGGCACGATGATGTACAGTTCGGGTTCAATATAGCTTGTAATATCCATAAAACGTCTCCTTATCTGATAGAATCCACCGTTGTGATCAAATACTCTTTGGTACCGCCGCCGCTTTTACCGGGGATCGTGTGCGCGTTGTTTGACGGCCAGACATAATTAAGAGCATATGTGTTGGCATCGCTTGCGCTCAATCCGCTTTGCAAGCAACAGGTCGTAAATTCGTTTAGGGTGTTGGTGCGGTTGCGGATATATGCCAATTGATTCTGTTTTGCGGCGTTTCTTGCTGTCGAACGTGCATTCGATTCGCTCATTCCCGCAGAAGCATAGGTGTCGTAGTATTTTGCATAACTCTCATCATAATATGCTTTTGCATCGTGAGCTATTACCTGCAAACGCATGCTGTCTTTTCCGACGTCCTTGTATCCGTATGCTTTCAGCATAAATATAAGCTCGTCATAATAATCGGTGTCGATATTATGGTTCTCTTGGATATCCAATAAGTATTTGTTTATAAGATATTGGTGCTGCTCTTTTTCAATATAATTGTCGTCGGTAGCGTTGGTAACCATCAGCTTTGCAAGGTCTTTCGGAGATATATCGGGGAGGAATCCGTTAAGAACCTCTTCCAGCTTATCGCTTCCTCCGTTGCCGCCGGAACCTCCCGAACCGCCGGAATTACCGCTGCCGGAACTCGAACCCGAGCTTCCGTTGTTTGCGGCATAATATTTCGCCTGGAGCTCGGCGTTTTGCATCTCTTTTTCGGCTTGCACCTTTGCAAGCAACATTTCATATTCAGCCTTTAATGCGGCTTCCTGCTGCTGTTGTTCCCATTGCCTTGCCGCTTCTTGCTGCTGTTGCTCCCATTGCCTTGCCGCTTCCTGCTGCTGTTGTTCCCACAGTCTGTCGGCTTCTTTTTGAGCAATATTTTGCTCGAGCGTTGCTATATCAAAATGCAGTTGGTTCTTTTTGTCGTTCAATGCGCCGACCTTCTGCGCCTGTTCAAGCATAATGCCGTTCTTTTTATCCGCAAGCTCGCGCTCAAGCTCGATGCCTGCTTTTGCCTTGCTGTCATCAAGCGCACCGAGACGGTTCGAAAGCAAAATATTGGAGTTTAGTTTTGTTTGAGCCGCCTCGCCCGAAAATCCCAACCCGCGTTCCGCAAGCAAATTAAAGGCATTTCGCTCGTCGCGCGCATTGTCGGAATAAACGCGTTTGCGGTCGTTAATGAACTGTTTGTTGATCGATTCCAAAGAATCGGCGTGCGTTTTTTCGGCATTTTCGATAGCGGTCTTATATAGCGATGACAGCTTTTCTACCTCGTCGGAATAACTGTCCAATACGCTTTTTAGATCGTTTATAGTATCAGAGTATACCATATCTGCTGCTCCTTTCTTTTTCTCTTGTTTTTATGCTTACGCCATGAAGCATAGCGTAGCCGTATCCCGATTGTGTAAAAGTAAGTCTGAACGGCATCGTTCGCTTTATAGACGGTCTAAAGCTAACACGGCAAAATCCCTCGTCACCCTCACGGAAGTGAAATTCGCGCGTTGCCTGAGCTACGCCGTTTTTCTCGAACCCGAAAGCAAGTGTTACGGGACCGCGCACATATAAGTCGGCATCAAACCCGACTATATCACAGTTCCCGACTTCTTCGCCGTTTGTAATATACGCGCTCTTCCATATACAGTTCGTACCGAAACCGGGTAGGTTTTCGTAATTCAAAAGATAAAGCCGTTTTCCGTAGCTCAAATAAAGCGAAGAACCGTATACCGTATAATAGTCACAGTGAAAATTACTGTAAATATACCATCTGCCGTAGCCGTAATTATAGATATAAGCAATACCGTCGCAAATGAAAAAAAGCTCGTGGTTTGCCTGAAAATCGATAATTTTCGGATTACTGTTCTTGGCGTTAACGATGTTTGATATAGAACGGTTTATAGCTCCCGAAAAGCAAACTGCATTCTTTTCGTTTTCGATCGCGGTCGATTCCCACATGTTCAAGCCGTCTGCACAAAGAGTAACCGGACGGTTGTCGATAATGCATCCGCTGGTTTCGAATAGACAGCCCTTGCTGCCGTTAAGGCTGTAAACCGGAAAAGATGAGAAAGTATTACCCAAACCGTCGTCCCTAAGCTCGCTGTAAGAATAATATGCTTCTTCTTTTGTAAATATAAGCTGCTTGTCATATTGCTGTACGATGCAGTTTATTTTGCTGTTGCCGATAACGGTAAACGCATTAATCGGAAAATATTCAACACTCGGAACACCGTTTGCAAGGTCGGAATGAAACCTGTAATTCGGGTAGTCGGGATTGCCCCAAAGAAATGCTCTGCCGTCGGAGTTGCCTCCGAAAAGCATCAACTGCGTACATTTCATAATGCGGTTTTTATCGCTCAACGGCATTGTTTTACTGTAGATGATCTCTACATTGTTAAGCCCCTCCTCGGGCGGATCGACAAAAGTCACACTGCTGTCTTCCTTGCCGTAATTATAGGCTTCTGTCAATACGCCGTTAACAGATACCGAAACAACTGAATCGACATCATCCTCTACCAGCTTGTAGCGTGCGGAATGTCCGTCTGCGGAAATCAACTGCCTGCGCCTGCTTGTCAGCAGATTGATCTGTTCAAAAATCTCTCCGTCACCGTTCGCGCCGCAGTTTATGGCAACGGTGGGAATATATCCCGCAACCTTCGAAAATACGCTTCCGTCGTATTTGTGGTAGGTGTTTTCGGTCTTGGCATAAAGCAAACCGTCAAACTCAAACAACAAACATTTGCCCTCGCCTATCTGACCGATAACGGCAGGTGTTGTTTGCAATGCGTTCGGCGGCAAACGGTATAATATACCGCCCGATGCCACTGCAACCATTTCGGTATTGCCAATATTTCCGCACCATATGCCGTCTATCTCACTGTCGAATTGATTGGATATCAACAGATCGGGCCGTTTTTCCAAAGAACCGCTGTCGGTGACTCTAAAATTGAGCATCTCCGATGCTGCCGACGCGCTGTTTTGTATGCCAAT
>JAZTZF010000236.1:0-1717 GCA_045637325.1 Eubacteriales bacterium
GTATGCTCTAAAAAGAGTGTAATCAGAAGCAAATTCTTGCACCGAATAATAAACAGCATTATCGTTAGGATATCCAAACAATGTGATGCGTCCCGTATAATTTTCATCCGTATAAACCGCAATAACACAGCCGGGTAACAATGGTTGTGTTTCAATGATTCTCCGCTGGATTTCATATTGCAGTTTTTCGATTGGAATATTATTCTTTCCTGTTTTTTGAGCAAAACAGAATACAGAAACAGTTGTTGTAATTTCTATTGCAACCATAATGGCAAATATTATCCAATCCCTGTTGCTGAATTCGTGCATTTCTCTTGCGCCGGTCAAAAATACTGTAATAAAGATCACGACAAACATTAAAGCAACACCGAAACAAACAGATATAACCCCATTCTTCTTGGCGACTTTTAAGTTGTTTAACTTTTTCAGCAGTATTTCAGGCTGTTCGGTTACTTCAAACGACATATTTCGCCGAATAATTGAAGCGAGCTCCCAAGAATTCTCTATCCCCATTATGGTATATGTTTTACCGTCTTTTAATTGAACAATTAAGGTATTAACGTGTGCTGCAGCAAAAGACACATCGGAAAGTTTGCAATCTATTTTACCGAACCAATGATATTTTGCTTTGATTGTGGTTTCGTCAATATGAATATACGCACCAAGATTCAACAACCAAGATGGAATTACAACCAAACATATCATAATACCTACAATTAAAAAAGTCAGCAATTCGCTGGTTGCTTCCGGATCAACGATATTCAAAAATATGTACATTCCTATAAATGCCAAACCACATAGGAATAAAAGAAAAAGCCAAACACTAAAATTCTTGCGAAGAAACTTACCTTCCACAAAATCACCGCCTTTGCTTTATTATATCACCATTTCATTTCAAAAGTAAATCTTGCGGTATATTTCTCCCAGGCATACAGATAATAACAACACTATTTGTAACTTAAGGAGAAATGAATATATGAAAGCCACCGGTATAGTCCGCAGAATGGATGATCTTGGCAGAGTTGTCATTCCGAAAGAAATTCGCCGTACGATGAAGATCAGTGAGGGCACACCGCTCGAAATTTTCATCGATAAGGACGGCGGGATCATTTTCCGCAAATATTCCCCCGTCGGTGAAATGAGCGAAAGCGCCCAGCGCATGAGCGAGTGCGTATCCGCTCTGTGCGGGGCCGGCGTCGCCGTAGCAGACCGTGACCGCATCGTCGCTACCGCCGGTCTCCCTAAAAAAGAGTTGATGGATAAACCCGTTTCCAAGCAGCTCGAAGAACTTATGCATAAGCGCAAACCGTTCATTTCCTCCGGCGAAGACACTGTCCTTGCCGCAGACGGCGGCCTGCGTACCGCTAACGCCGCCTTCCCCATTCTCAGTGAGGGCGATATCTGCGGCATGTTTATGCTCATCAAAGACGAGAAATCCCGTCCCGGAGAACCCGAAGAAAACCTGCGTCTGGCTCGTCTTGCCGCGGACTTTTTAGGGCGCGAAGCCGTACAATAACGAGTTCCCGCACCGATTTTTGCAGTCGGTGCGGCTTTTTTCTATCTTTTTTTCTTGAAAATTGTCGTATTACCGCTTACTTCGCCATATTTTGTGTGCGTTTTGCATAAAGAATCAGTCCGCAAAATAGAATATCTGTATAATTTGCAAATAGAGATTGCATTTTTAGGAGATTTGATATATAATTATTGTTACAATTCA